>JBBSVG010000022.1:0-11258 GCA_038233775.1 Bacteroidota bacterium
CCGACGCCGGTCGGGTTGCCCGAGACGAGCGCCGGATCGGTAATCAAACCGCCGCCTTCGGCCGGGTAGGCGCGGAACTCGGTGCCGGGATGAACCGCCCAAACCGAGCGGACGCCGCGAATCGCGTCGCGGTAGGCGTGCATCTTGGCGAGTTCGTCGGTTGGACCGGCGCCGGTGGTCTCGTCGCCGCGAAACTTGGCGTCGAGCAGATGCCGGCCACCGTCGGGACGATCAAGCGCCAGATCGGGACGAAACGCCAGCGAGTACGACCCGCTCGGCGCCGAATAGGTCGGGTTATAGCGGAGGACGTGACCGGTCGGAAAACGCAGCGCGACGCCTCGGCGCAGTCCGATGCCGCTCGGTTCGGTCCGCAAAAGCGGTCCGTCGAGGGCGACGGGTGAGCCCAACCGCTCGGAAAGCACGTTTACCAAGACGACGAACGTCCATCCTTCGTAGAGCGCCGCCCCGTCGCGCAGCCCGATCAGCACGTCCCAGCCGAACGGACCGAGCGGTCGGCCGAGCGAGAGATCGAGTTGAAGCGCGGCGCGATAGCCCGGATGACGGTCCCAGACCGCCGCCGTCGCCGGTGCCCGCTGCGGCCGGACCGTTCGGAGCCACGGCGCGAGTCGGTCGAATCGAGCCAGCGACTCGAGCACCCGGTCGGCTTGGGCGATGAGCGAGCCGTTCCAACTGAATGCGGTGCGCGACTGAACCGCAACCGTCCGCCACGAGCCGAGCATCGCCGCGAGCAACCGGTTGGCCGCCGACGCATGGGGCGCGAGCCGATCCAGCAGCACCGGCACCCGGTCGCCCGCGCCGACAGCCGCAACCAGCGCCGACAGCCGCAGCCGCTCACCGGCGTAGCGCTCGACGGGAATCTGAGCCGCATCCGAACAGCGGTCGAGGTGCGGGCGCCGGGCGAGCCGGTCGGCCCACGGCGGCAGCATTCGGCCGCCGAGCGCACCGTTCAGCAGCGCCAATTGGTGACAGAGCACGGCCGGATCGGGCCGGTCCGACAGCGGCGCCGCCGGGTGTTCGGTCGGACTCGGCTCTGCGAACGGCAGCCCGGCGGCCAAGTGCGTCAACTCGGCCGTCATCCGCTCGAAGGCATCGTCAGTCAGCAGTGGACTCGTCGCCCGAACCCGGAAGCCGCAGACCGTCGCCCGGCCGATGAAGGCGCCAAGCGCCAGCCGCACGAGGGCTGGCGGACCGGCGGCGAGCGGCGTCACCCAGCGGCGGCGCGGGTCGGCGGCGGCGGGCAGCGGCGACCCGGCGGGCAGTGCGAGCAGATACTCCGCCCCGGTCCGCAGTTCGAACACGCCGTCGGCGCCGGGCCAAATCGGCTCGCCGCGACGCAGATCCGTCACCTGCACCCGTTCGCTGTTCACGTCTTCCATCTATCCAACACAAGGTTCCCCGATGACCGGTATCCTGTTTCGCCGCACCCTGCTCGTCGGTCTGCTGGCCGTGACCGCGCTCGGCTGCGGCAAGTCAAAAGACAAAATGACCGTCACGCCGGACGAGGTCGATCAGGACTCGCCCGTCACACTGACCGACGACGAGCGGGCCAAGTTCACCGCCCCGACCGACAGCCTGTTGAGCGGCGATCAGGTCACGTCCTACCTGAAAGCGAGCCTATTGCAGTTCGACCTGATCCGCAAGCAGAGCGCGACGTGGCACCAGAAGGCGGCGGAGATCGAGGCGCGGCAGAAAGAAGGCGGCACGCTCGGCGGGCTGCGAAACGCGATGGAGGCGGGCCGTCTGATGATGAACTTCGCCGACGTGATTGGCGGCTCCTACATCCGCGCCTCGCGCACGCTCGGCTACAACCCGGCCGAGATGGACTGGGTGCGCGAACGGATGGCGGAGGTCGGCGGCTACGCGGCCGTCACCAAGCCGATGATGGCGGCGATGAAGGCCAACCAGTCGCAGATGCAGGCCAGCATCGACGACCTCCGCAAGCAGATGGCGGCGGCAAAAGCGGCCGGCGAGGAGCAGGTCTACAGCGACGAGGACATCGAGCGGATGGCCGCCAACGCCCAATCGGCGTCGAGCGAGATGGCGACCGGCACCACCCCGGCGATGCTGGCGAACCTGGAGGTGCTGCACAAAACCAAACCGGCCGGGACCGACGCGATGTGGGGCACGGTCGGCATCGCCGGCGGCGCGATGGGGCTGATGGCCCTCGGTGGCCTCGCCGACCCGGCCGACACCTCGGCGACGCGCAAGCTGACCGAGTTCCGTCGGGTTTATGAGGACGCGCTCGCCAACCGCGTCTCGCCCGGCATGGCCGACGGCGTCCCCGGCGACAGCGCCACGGCGGTGAAGTAGCGCGAAGAAGCTGACGGCTATCAGCTATCAGCCGTCAGCTCACGGCAAGAGACGGCAAACGGAAGCTGTCGGCTGTCAGCAAAAGGCAACGGTCGCCGGATTCGGTGGCCGTTGCCTGACACGCTTCACGGTTAATCTGTCCCGATTGTCCGTTTTGCCACAGGGTTGTCATTCTGAGCAGAGCAAAGGATCTCATACAGAGGCTCGCACGAGGTGGTGGTGACCTCGGCGTGAGGCCCTTCACTGCGCTCAGGGTGACAGCCAAAGCGTTGGTATCGGTGGCTCCGTTCATGGTTCGACAGGCTCACCACGAACGAAGATCGACTTCATTTGACACCCGATTTTAGGACCGCGTGGGCCGCTAAATCTCGATCTGGGCGCCGATCTCGACGGCGCGGTTGGACGGGATGGCGAAGTAGCCTTTGGCCGGTTGGGCGTTGCGCGAGAGGAACGTGAAGATCTGCTTCTGCCAGCGGAACATGCCGGGTTTGCTCGTGACGAGCAGCGTCTCGCGGCCCAGATAGAACGAGGTTTTCTGCACCGACAGGTCGAGCCCGACCGCCTTGCAGCTCTGGAAGATGTCGGCCACGTTCGGCTTCTGCATGTAGCCGTAGTAGGCCGTCAGCCGGTAGAAGCCGTGACCGACAGCTTTCCACGTCACGTGCTTCGACTTCTGGACGTACGGGATCTTGACCAGTTCGACCGAGAGCAGCACGATCCGCTCGTGCAGCACTTGGTTGTGTCGCAGGTGGTGCAACAGGACCGGCGGCGCCGTGTCGTTGTTGAACGTCATGAACACCGCCGTGCCCGGCACCCGATGCACGTCGCGGTTGTCCAGATCGTCGAGCAGCATCTGCAACGGGAACGCGGCGTTGCTGAGCTGTTTGCCGATGATCTCGCGCCCCTTTTTCCACGTCAGCATCAGCATGTAGAGGATCGCGCCGACCGTCAGCGGGAACCAGCCGCCGTGGGCGATCTTGATCACGTTGGCCGAGAAGAACGCGCCTTCGATGATGAGGAAGAAGATGACGAACAGCGCCACCCCGGCCAGCGGCCACTTCCACCGGTAGCGGGCCACGGCGCCGAAGAGCAGCGTCGTGAAGATCATCGTCAGCGTGACGGCGATGCCGTAGGCGGCGGCCAGCTTGGTTGACGACCCGAACCCAATCACCAGTCCGAGACAGCCGACCATCACGGCCCAGTTGACGGCCGGGATGTAGATCTGTCCCGACTCTTCTTCGGAGGTGTGAACGACGGTGAAGCGCGGCGCGTAGCCCAACTGCATCGTCTGGAGCGTCAGCGAGAATGCGCCCGAGATCAGCGCCTGCGAGGCGACGACCGTTGCGGCCGTCGCCAAGATGACCATCGGGTAGAGCGCCCAACCCGGCAGCAGCATGAAGAACGGGTTCGCTCGGGTCAGCGGGTTCGGGTCGCTGAGCAGCAGCGCGCCCTGGCCGAAGTAGTTCAACAGCAGCGACGGCAGCACCATCGAGAACCACGCGAGCCGGATCGGGTCCTTGCCGAAGTGGCCCAGATCGGCGTAGAGCGCCTCGCCGCCGGTGACGGCCAGGAACACGGCACCGAGCACCGTGAAGCCGATCCAACCGCTCGTCATCAGAAAGTGCAGCCCGTGCAGCGGGTTGATGGCCGCGAACACGCCCGGATTGCGGAAGATCCCGGCGATGCCGAACCCGGCGATGGCGATGAACCAGATGAACGTCACGACGCCGAAGACACCGCCGACTTTGGCCGTGCCGCGCTTCTGCACGGCGAACAGGGCGACGAGAATAACCACCGTCAGCGGGACAACGAACGGTTCGAACACGGTCGTCGCCACGTTGAGCCCCTCGATGGCCGAGAGGACCGAGATGGCGGGCGTGATGACGCCGTCGCCGTAGAGCAGCGCCGCGCCGAACAGTCCGAGCGCGACCGCCAATGCCCGTCGGCGGCGGCCGCGATTCTCAGTCGATTTCGGCATCAGCGAGCGACGCTGCGGCACCAAGAGCGCCAAGAGCGCGAGGATTCCGCCCTCGCCCGCGTTGTCGGCCCGCATGACGAAGGCGACGTACTTGACGCCGACAACGAGCACCAGCGACCAGAGAATGAGCGACAAGACCCCGAGCACGTTGCTCGGCGTCAGCGGCAGCGCGGCGTGTTCGCCGGTGAAGCATTCTTTCAGCGCGTAGAGCGGCGACGTGCCGATGTCGCCGAAGACGACGCCGAGGGCGACGAAGGCCAGCGTCAGCGTGCGGCGGTTCCCTTCCTCGCCGTGACCGTGTCCCGATGACGGTCGGGCAGCCGCCACTGGCTCGCCCTGTCGACCGCCTGTGACATCGCCGCGACCGGGCCGGGGCGTCGCCAGCCGGGCCGATTCGGGTCGGGATGACGGCTCGTTCGGCGTCGGCGTGACGGCGACCGGTTCGACCGTCGCACCAGACTCGGCTGCGACGACCGGACCGCCGTCGGACGGGCTGCCGGTGGCGCCGACCGCTTCGAGCAGCTCTGGCTTCGGCTCGGCCGTCGAACCGTCCGTCGGCTCGTCCAGCGGCAACGCAGCGGTCGGCGGCGTCGGCACCTCGGGCGCGTTGGGCGACAGGGTTGGGTCGAGCGCCGGGGGACCGGGTTGCTCGGCTTTCGACATCCGCTGCGGTGTCGGCTCCGGCTTCGCCTGGTGCTTCCCCTTCGGTCGCTTCTTCGATCTGTCAGCCACGTCAACTCCTCTAAAATCCATTTTCCGGTGGACGCTGCGGCTTCGATATCGCGCAACGCCGACCCCACAACGATCACCGCCGCCGCACAGGTGCCCCAACCGACAGGACGCCGCGTCTGACCGGCCGCAAGCGCGGTTACACGGAGACGTCCTTCGTCACTTCTTGGGCGAGCCGAGGATCGGCCGAGTGGGCGTCACGTTCCGCCTGTCGCCGAACAATCTCGTCGTACGGCGTCAGTTCGCCTTCCGAGTGGGCGACGATGACGGCGACGGCCGCATCGCCGGTCACGTTGGTGACGGTGCGGCACATATCGAGCACCCGGTCGATCCCGAAGATCAGCGCGATTCCCTCGGTGGGGACGTGGATCGACTTCAGCACGATCACCAGCATGATCATCCCGACGCCCGGCACCGCCGCCGTCCCAATCGACGCCAGCGTCGCCGTTAGGACGATGGTCACCTGATCGAGCAGCGTCAGCGGGATGCCGTACACTTGGGCGATGAACACGGCCGCCACGCCTTGATAGAGCGCGGTGCCGTCCATGTTGATCGTCGCCCCAAGCGGCAGAACGAACGACGTAATTTCCTCGCTGATGCCGAGTTGTTCCTCGGCCACGCGCATGTTCACCGGCAACGTCGCCGCGCTGCTCGACGAGCTGAAAGCGACCATGTGCACCGGCACGAGGCTGCGGTAGAAGTGTTTCAGCGGCATCTTGCTGAACAGTCGGAGCATCAGCGCGTACACGCCGAAGGTGTGTAAGAGCAGCCCGAGGATCACCGCCAGCGCGTACCAGCCGAGCGTCGCAAGGATCGAGAAGCCGAACTCGGCCACCACCGAGGCGATCAGCGCGAACACGCCGATGGGCGCCAGAATCATCACCAGCTCGACGATCTTGATCACCACATCGGTCAGCCCGTCGAAGAAGGCGAGCACCGGTTGCGCCTTCTCGCGCGGAATCAGCGTCAGCGCGAACCCGACCAAGAGCGCGAAGAACACCAGTTGCAGCATCTCGCCTTGCGCCATCGCCGCGAACGGGTTGTCCGGGACGATCCGCAGCAGCGAGTCGATCATCGAGACCTGTTCGGCCGTGCTCACCCGCGCCGTCGCCGCCGAACCGTAGCTCGCCAGCAGTTGCGCCGACACGTTGGCTGGCAGCCCGATGCCCGGCCGGATCAGGTTGACGACGACCAGACCGATGGTGATGGCGACCGCCGTGGTCGCCAGATACAACCCGATGGTCTTGCCGCCGATCCGGCCGAGCTTGGCGGGATCGCTGATGCTGGCCGCGCCAACGATCAGCGACGCCAGCACCAACGGCGCCGCCACCAGCTTGATCAGCCGGATGAACAGCGTCCCGAACGGCTTTATATAGGTCGTCACGATGGACACCAGTTCCGGCATCCCTTGCGCCGCCGCAACCCAGTTGACCAGACCGCCCACCAGAGCGCCCAGCACCATCGCGAGCAGGATCTTCGTGTAAAGCTTCATGCGGAAGGCCGGTCGGAGGTCGGAGGAAAAGACAGGTCGGACAAGTTGGGGCCAGCGGTGCGGAAAGTCAACCCGGCTGGGGAAGCGCCGACAGCGTGCCGTCGGTGGCGCCGTTGGTCGCGCCGGGCCGGGCGATGGACGGAACGGTGGACGGGTTTCCGTCGCGACCGGCTTCATAGACCGGCGACAGAATCTCGATTCCGGCTTCGGCAAACGTGTCTTGGATGTGTTGGTGCAGATCCGAATAGATCCGCGCCATCCGGCTCGGGCTGCGGGTGTACACGTTGAGCTGGTAGGCGACCGAGAAATCGCCCAGACTCGTTTGCAGGACGAACGGCGGCGGGTCGGGCTCGACCAGATCGGTCCGCTTGGCCGCCTCGATCAGCAGCCGGTGCGTCGTCGGCCACGGCACGTCGTAGCCGATGGTGACGGTCGTGTGCAGCACGACGCCGATCCCGTCTCGGGCCAGCGTCGTATAGTTGACGATCTGGCTCGAGATCATCGTCATGTTCGGAATCGCCACGTCCTCGTTTTTCGGCGTGCGGACGCGGGTGATCAGAAACGTCTTCTCGATCACGTCGCCGGTCGTGTCGCCGACCCGAATTCGGTCGCCGATCCGAAACGCCCGCGTGTACGTCAGCACGACCCCGGCGACCATGTTGCCGATGGCCGTCGATGACCCGAGCGAGAACAGGATGCCCAAAAACACCGTCAACCCCTGAAACACCGGCGATTTGACAATCGGCGTGTACGGGTAGATCAGCATCACTGCGAGGATGATGAGCAGGAAGCGGACGATCTTTCGGGTCGGATCGGCGAACTCCGGGTAGAAGCCCGAGAAGGTGATCTCGCCCGTGGAGATCCGGTCGAACAGCGCGTTCGTCGCCTTGATCAGCCAGCGGATGACGACGACGATCACACCGATGGCAATCGTATTCGGTAGCCAGCGGAGCACGCCGCGACCGATGGAGAGGATCGGCACCGTCAGGTAACTGAGCAGGTTGGCCGACCACGAGCGGGTCCACGGGAAAAACCCAAACACCGTCGTCAGGTACAGATAGACGAACAGCAGCGCCAGAAACAGGTGCGTCAGCCGGTTCAGCCCGACGAGCGCGGCCAGCGCCCGGTCGGCCGAGAAAACCTCGACGCCCCGGACGACCACCGGACGGATCTTCGTCTCGCGCAGCCGCAGCAGTTCGGTCTGCGAGCGGCCCATCAGCCACGTTAGACCGCGCAAGAGCGCCAGCAGGACGATGAACAGCCCGGCGGCGTAGCCCAGATGGATCAGCACCGAGCGCCCAGTTGAGCGCTTTCGCAGATCGGCCACCTCCTTCACGATGATGTCGTGATAGTACGTCGCCGCGCCGCGCCGACTGAGCGCCAAGACGGCCGCGTCGTTGTCGGTCAACGTCATGATGACCGCCTCGCCCAGCCGCAGCGTCGTCAAGGAGAGCCCATCGACGATACGGAGCGAATCCAGATCGAGCGCGTTGTTGTGGGCCAGCGCGTCGAGTCGGTCGGAGAGCCGCTTGGCTCGAATGGTGGCCGTGTATGGCCCAAGTCCGCCGTAGATGTCGAAGATCGGCTTGCCTTCGAGCCGAACCGAGACCTTGTCGCTGCCGATGCCGACCTCACGGCTCGTGTCGGCCATCGCCGCGACCGCTTCCGCATCGACCTTGCGCGCCGAATCGACGCTGATGCGGACCGCACCGACGCCCAACGAGTCGCCAGCGCTGAGTGAATCGGCCGTTCGGGTCGAATCGGTCAGTCGCAGCGCATCGAGCCGAAGCGAGTCGAGTCGCAACGAATCGAGCCGCAGCGAATCGGCCACCTGCAACCGGGCCGCGATCTGCGAGCGGGACGGTCGCCGTTGGGCCGCCGCCGGTGCCGCCGTGCCCCAGAGGAGCGCGACGACGGCGGCGACGAGGACGCCCCATCGGGCGAGAAACCGGCGAGGGGCGCCGCAGCGGGACGGCACAGCAGGACGGGTCATGGGGAGAAATCCGTCAGCGGTTAGCGGCCGAGCGTGGCCGGGCCTTGCTCGAACAGGAGATCGACCGGGATACCGGCGCGGGCGATCTTGTCGAGTTCAGCCTGCAAGGCGGGCCGGATGACGCCCATCTCGCGGTTCATCGCAACGACGCCGTCGTAGTCGCCATCGCCCTGAAAGGTCAGAATTTTGGCCGAGAGCGAGTCCATCGCCGCCCGCATTTTGGGCATATCGACCCGGTACTTGCCCGTCTGCGGGTCGCGGGCGAAGGCGCCCTGCTGCTCGAAGAAGTTGAACCGGACCATGTTCGCCACGCCGTGAGCGTCGGCGGCGCCGAAGCGGATCGAGCGGAAGATGCTCGCCATGAAGGTCACATAATAATCCTCCATCACGCCCTCGGGCAGCTCGCCCATCTCCTTCAACTTCGTGATCAGGTACAGCCCGAGCACGTCGGCTTTGCCCTCCTCGAGTCCACCGGCGACGTCCTTCATCGCCGCCCGCACCATGCCCGGCTTGCCGACGAGGTTCTTGATCCCGAGGCCGTGGGCGACTTCGTGGAACATGACCGTCGCAAAAAAGGCGTCGAAGGTCACATGCTGCCGCTGGTCGTCGGCGATGAGTTCGTCGGCGATGGGCACCAAGATCGCGTCGAACTTGGCCCGCATGACGTTCTTGAGTTGCAGCCGCCGACTGCCTTTCCGAAGCTGGACTTCCTCGTCGTTCGGCAGGTTGATGGCGATGGTCTTGCCGCCGGTGTTGGCCTCGCCAGCGTAGAGCAGCGCGTCGTAGGCGCCCAAATCGGAGTTGGCGCCCGGTGACTCGGCCCGGTAGGCGGCCGGGACCGGCAAGCCCTGCTGCATCTTCGGCAAGAGCGCGGCATACTTCGACAGCCGAGCGCTCCACTCGCGGTCCTTAACCAGCACGTACGCCTCGTGCGCGGCGCGGGTGCCCGAGAGGCCGTCTTCGTAGCTCTCAATCGGCCCGATCACCAGATCGAGTTGGTTCGACTTCATGTCCATCCACGCCAGATCGCTCGGCTGATAGTTGTCCGTCAGCAGCGCGTCGGCCCGAAGCAAGAGGTAGCGCTTCAACCCGGCGTCCTCGGCCAGCGCCGCCGCTTCGCGCAGCTTGGTCGCCGCTTGGGTGACATACGGCGCAAACGCGACGTGGTACGGGACGGCGTACAGCTCGCCGTCGGCCCGGCGCCGGATCAGCGTGTACTGGCTCTTGAACCGGGCGGCGCTGTCGGGGTGCGCGGCGATATACGTCTCGAAATCGGCCTGCGTCAAGTCGGCCGGGTAGTAGTTTGCCCCGGCCGATTTCGGGCCGACGCCCGGCACGAACGGCTCGTTGCCGCGCAACCGGTCGTAGGGACCGAAGTTGATCTCGGCGAAGCGGCGCATGTCCGGGTCGGTCAAGCGGCTGAGCAGCGAGTCGGGGTCGCCGTAGGTTTCGCGCCAGAAGATCGGGTTCATTAGCTCGGCGGCTTCCATCAGGATCGGCAACATCTGCCGCTCTTTGGCCGAGAGCTTCGTCAGGTCGGCCGAGAGCCGAACCGTCTTGTACATCGCCAACCGGGCGGAGACCGACGGCACACCGGTCGAGTCAGGCGTCGTCGTGTTGACGGTCGTCGTCGTGGTCTTCTGCTGACAGGCGGAGACGGTGAGGGCGGCGCCCAACAGGGCAAACCGGCCAGCGCGGAGCGGGCTGAACATAGGAGATTGGGGAAATCGGGGAAAAAGGGCGCCGCCGGGTCGGCCTGTGGCAGCCGACCCGGCGGTGGCGAAGGTCACTTGACGATGGCGTCGAGCGTGTTGACCGTGACCGAATGGTAGGTCGGCCGAGCCTCGGCGTAGAGCCGCCGGGCAAGCGGCTTGCCCCAATCGGTCGCCATCAGGTCGGTGAACAGCGGCTTGATGAACTTCCGCCGCCCCTGGCTCGTGACGAACCGTTCGAGCGCGGGCAGCGCCGGTTCGTAGTGGTTGCGGATCGCGATGCGGAGCCACTCGAACAGCTTCTCGCTGTTGCCGCTTGTGCTCAACCCGAACGTCGTGTCCAGTTCGCGCAACCGGGCCTCGGCCATCGTCGGCGGCAGGCCGCGCAGGAAATGCAGCCACTCGTGGGTCGTCCAGTTGGCCGTCGTCAGCCGGGCGGCGGGCGTTCCAGCGACGAACGCCGCCGTTTGCGCCTCGACGGCCTGAAACCGGGTCGAGGTCGGGACGACGACGTTGTCCGGCAGGCCGACGCCATAGACCCAGCGGTCGATCTGCAGCTTCTGCTCGAGCGCGGCGTCGCCCTTGATCAGGTTCGCCCGCAGATCGGTAAGGAATCCGGCGCTCGTCATCGAGGTAAAGGCGTGTCGGTCGAAGTAGCCGCGCAGGAACCGGTCGAACCGCTCGCGGCCGACGGCGGTCTCGATGGTTTTCAGGAAGAACGCGCCTTTCTCGTAGGCGATGTCGGTCATCCCGTCGTCGGGGTTGCGCCCGGCCAGATCGATGTGCAACGTCGTCTCGGGCGAGGTGCGGCCGTCGTCGTCGAGGGTGGTTTGCAGGTTCTGGTAGCCGAGCACCGACAGCATGTCGGCGTAGTCCTTTCCGTAGAGCGACTCCATGATCCGCCGCTCGAAATAGTCGGTGAATCCCTCGTTCAGCCAGAAATCGCGCCACGTCCCGTTGGTGACGAGGTTGCCCGACCACGAGTGGGCCAGTTCGTGGGCGATCAGCGAAACGAGCGACCGG
>JBBSVG010000023.1:0-11219 GCA_038233775.1 Bacteroidota bacterium
CCGCTCGACGGCGACCGTCTCGACCGAATCAGCGTCGAGTTCCAATCGGGTCCGACCCGAGCCGGGCAGCGGGTGCAGCTCGATCCCGGTCGGGTCGAGGTCGAGCGTCAAATAACCGTCATCGGTCATTCGGGCGAACCGACCGGCGCTGGGCAGCATCGGGGTCCAGCCCGGCGGTTCTCTCTGCCAGCGATCAATGAAAAACGCTCTGGCGTCCGTCGGCGGGATCGGCCAGCGGGCGAGCGTGTCGATCCGAACCCATCCGGCCGGTGAGAGCGCCAGCGGGGCGCGGACCAGCCCAACGGTTCGGGTCGAGCCGGTGCCCGAAACCCGAAGCAGCAGCGTGTGTGGTCCGGCCGCGAGCGTCGGGATCGTATAGAGTCGCGGCCGACCTTGATCCGAGACGCCATCGCCCTCGGTCGAATCGACCGCCGCGCCATCGACGAACAGCACGTCGTCGCCGACGATGTGGCCGACTGTCAGCAACCGGGCGCCGGGATCGTCGGCTTGAACCGAGCGGCGGAACCAGCGGTAGCGGGCGGCGAGAGCCGACGCCGGGGCCGGGAGCGACACCGGTTGCCAGCCGATCTCGGGCAGCACGTCGGGCCGGGGCGCATCGCTGTCGAGCGCGGTCCACCCACTGCCCGCTAAATCCACCCCGACGCCGGTCGTCGGTCCGACCCAGCGCCGCTCAATAGTGGCGCCCTGCCGGGGGTTCCAGTAAGGGTACCACCGCAGATAATGATGGAAATCGGCGCTGCTGATGCGCCCTGGTTGCGGCTCTGGCCGGGCCGGTTCCGGCTCTGGCTCGAAGACCATCCCTGGCGCGAGCCATGCGCCCGGCACCAGTTGCACGACGGGATCATTGCGCTCGGGGACCGAGGTCGTCCGGCAGCCGGTGACGAGCAGCAGGCAGGCGAGGAGCAGGAGCAGGCGGCGCATGGGCGGACGGCTGAGGATGCAGGGGAGACGGCAAGATAAGCCGGATCGGGCGCCGAACCGGACGCCGCCGGACCGTCGCTGAACCGGCTTGCTGTTTGTTCGATGTCGCTCCAGCCGACCCCCGCCCGCGCTCACCTATTCGCTCCCGCCATGCGCC
The DNA here is from genome assembly GCA_038233775.1 of Bacteroidota bacterium. Classification (GTDB taxonomy): domain Bacteria; phylum Bacteroidota; class JBBSVG01; order JBBSVG01; family JBBSVG01; genus JBBSVG01. Next base: position 1,100 of record JBBSVG010000023.1, read on the forward strand.
GCCCCGAGTTGTTTTTGCTGATGGTGTTGCTCGCTCCGACGACCGGCCGGGCGCAGGCGGCCGACTCGACCGCGCTGGCCGACACCCCATCGGTCGCCGTTCTGACTCCGGCCGACAGTGCGATTGTCCGGCTGGAGGCCGCCGTGCGGGCCGATTCGAATCAGGTCGGGACGCTGCTCGATCTGGCCGCCGCGTACCGCGAAGCCGACCGCGAGAACGAGGCCGGGGCGCTCTTGCGCCGACTGAGCGAGCGGTTCCCGAAGGACGCCGTGGTCTGGAACGAGTGGGGGCTGTTTTTGCTCGATCAGGACGCGGCCGACGAGGCGCTGGCCGCGTTTGGTCGCGCCGTCACGATCAAGCCACGCGACCCGATCTATCGGCTCAATCGCGGCCTCGTCCGGCTCGACGCCGACGATGCAACCGGGGCGCTGGCCGATTTCGATGCTGGCTTGGCCGTCGCACCGGAACGGGACTCCTTAATGGTCGGTCGAGCCCAAGCCCTCGTCTCGCTGAACCGGCTGGCCGAGGCGGTCAAGGCGCTCGGCGGTGCCGTCAAACGCAAACCCGATGAGGCCGATTACCACGGCCAGTTGGCCGATCTGCTGCGGCAGATGAAGCGGCCTACCGAGGCTCGGGCCGAGGCCGAAACCGCCCGCCGCCTCGATCCCGACGAGCCGTCGTATTGGCTGACGCTTGGACTGACCTACCGCGACGAGCGCAACTACGTCCGCGCCGATACGCTGCTCCGGGCGGCGGTCAAGGCCATGCCGACCTCGGCCGTCGCCCGGTTCGAGTTGGCGCAGGTCCAATCGGGGCTGAACCGCTGGCGCACGGCCGTCGCGCTCTACAACCAAGCGCTCGATCTGGGCTACGAAGACGAGGCCGAGGCGCAGTACCGGATCGGGTTGTTGTATTATTTGGGCGACAAATCCAGCCTCGGTTTTGCCGCCGCCCGCGATGCGTTCGAAGCCGCCGTCGAGGCCGATCCCGACGCGCGCAAGGTCGAGATCGCCCGCTATCTGAAGGACATCGACCGCGAACTGACGGCGCTCAATCGGCTCAACCGTCCTTGATATACACGCTTCGAAAAGCGTCCGCTCGTTCTGAAATGGTCGAAGGACGGCTGCGGTGGCTCCGTCCGTGGATTCGACAGGCTCACCACGAACGGATAAAATCGGTGTGCAAGAGCCGATTTTACGAACCGATATGCGCTATCTTTCAGCGCCCCGCCCACCAACGCCCGCCGCTTTGATCTCGACCGCTGCGCTGCACCAGATTCGCCGCATCGTCGGCACCGACCGGGTGCTGACCGAGCGGGAAGACCTGATCGCCTACGCTTACGACGGCACGCCGCTCTTGCACAAGCTGCCCGACGCCGTCGCGATGCCGCGCTCGGCCGACGAGGTCGCGGCGCTGGTCCGGCTCGCCAACGATGCCGGGTTCAAGATCGTCGCCCGTGGCGCCGGTTCGGGCCTGTCCGGCGGCTCGATCCCGACCGACGATTGTCTGGTGCTCTTGATGACGCCGTGGAACCGGATCGTCGAGATCGACCGCGAGAACCTGACGGCGTGGGTCGAGCCGGGCGTCGTCACGGCGCACCTGCACGCCGCCGTCGAGGCCGAAGGGCTGTTCTATCCGCCGGACCCCGGTTCGATGGCCGTCTGTACCCTCGGCGGCAACGTGGCCGAGAACGCCGGCGGACTGCGCGGGCTGAAGTACGGCGTGACCCGCAACTACATCCTCGGGCTCGAACTCGTCACGCCGACCGGCGAGTGGATGCGCGTCGGCGGCAAGGTGATGAAGGATGTCGCCGGGTACGACCTGAAATCGCTGCTGATCGGCTCGGAAGGGACGCTCGGCGTTTTTACCAAAATTCTCGTCAAGCTGCTGCCGAAGCCCGAGACGAGCCGGACGATGCTCGCCGCCTTCGGCAAGCTGTCCGATTCGGCCGAAGCCGTCAGCGCGATCATCGCAGCCCACATCGTCCCGTCGATGCTGGAGTTCTTGGACCACACGACGCTCAACTGCGTCGAGGATTACGCGAAACTCGGCCTGCCGCGAGCGGCGGAAGCCATCCTGCTGATCGAGGTGGACGGGCGCGCGTCGGCGGTCGAGGAGGACATGGCAAAGGTCGCCGAGTTGTGTCGGAAGCACGGCGCGACGGCGGTCACGGTCGCCGCCTCGAACGCGGAAGCGATTCAACTCAAGACCGCCCGCCGCTCGGCCTTCTCCGCCCTCGCCCGACTCCGACCGACGACGATCCTCGAAGACGCGACCGTTCCGCGTTCCGAACTGCCCCGGATGATCGAGTTCATCCAGCGCACCGCCAAAACCCGCGACGTGCTGATCGGCAACTTCGGCCACGCTGGCGACGGCAACCTGCACCCGACCTGCCTGACCGACGAGCGCGACAAGGCCGAGATCCACCGGGCCGAAACCGCGTTTGGCGACATTTTTAACGAGGCGATCCGACTCGGCGGGACGATTACGGGCGAGCACGGGACTGGGCTTGCCAAACGCCCGTTCCTCGAAGCCCAAGTCGGCCCGCCCGGCATCGCCCTGATGCGCGCCGTCAAAGCCACGCTCGACCCGAACGACGTGCTCAATCCGGGCAAAGTCCTGCTGCCGAAGGTTCGGTGCGAGGGACAAGCCCGGAAGAGCTGACAGCTATCAGCTAGAGCGGTATTCAGAGAGGTCTGGACTCGGGGGTCGGTTTCTGATCCAACCCCTCCCCGACGGGGAGGTGGCGCGACAGCGCCGGTGGGGGTCGTCGTTCAGACGGCGGCCGGATCACCCCCCCGCTCGGCTGTCGCCGGCTGCCCCCCGATGGGGGGCGGTTGTTGGATCAAACCTGTCTGAATACCGCTCTATCAGCCGTCAGCTAACGGAATGCGGCGGGCTTCTCTGCTGAACCCTTTATCTTTCAAACGATAACCAGCCGCTCTTTCTTGCCGTGAGCTGACGGATTCCGTTCTCGTTTCTTGCCGTGAGCTGATAGCTGATAGCTGACGGCTGATAGCTTCCTTGCCGATAGCCTACCGCCCCGTGAGTCTTTTCCGCCGATTGTGGACCTACCAGCGGGAGCGGTTTCCGCTGGCGGCGTATGTCCCGCTGATCACGACGTTCACGCTCTGCGCGGCGGCGTTTTCTCGGGCGGCGCGGGGCGCGTCGGGGTTTATTTCTCCCGAACTGGCCGCGACCGGCGTGCTGACGGCGCTGGTCTGCTTCTTCGGCCTGCGCGTGCTCGACGAGCACAAAGATGCCGATATCGACCGGGTGTCTCGGCCCGAGTTACCGGTGCCACGTGGACTCGTCACGCTGGCCGAACTGCGGACCGTGCTCGGCGTCGGCCTGACGGTCGTTGTTGCGCTCAACGCGTGGCTGGCGCCGAAACTGCTCGTCGCGTTGGCCGTCGCCGTGGTTTGGGCGGCGCTGATGACGGCCGAATTCGGCGTGCGCGATTGGCTGCGGGCGCACATGGCGGCGTATCTGGTCAGCCACATGCTGATCATGCCCGCGCTCGATTTCTACACGACCGGCCTCGACTGGCTCGCCGTGCCCAACGCGACGCCGAACGTTCGGGCGCTGACTGCGTTTTTGGTCGTGACGTTCCTCAACGGTGTCGTCGTCGAGATCGGCCGGAAAATCCGCGCGCCGGGACTGGAGCGGCCGGGCGTGGACACCTATTCGTCGGCTTGGGGCGTCGGACGGGCAACCGCCGTCTGGCTGATCGTGTTGCTCGGCGCCGTCGTCATGGCTGCCGTCGCGGCGAAGCTCGCCGGGGCCGGGACGGCGCTGCAACTCGGGCTGCTGATCGTCGCCGCCGCGATTGCCGCGCTGCCAGCGGTCGCGTTTCTTCGCCGACCCGATGTCGCCGGTTCGAAGCGGATCGAGACCGCCGCCGGGCTGTGGACCATCGCCGTCTATCTGCTGCTCGGCCTCAGCCGACTGTTCTGAACCGGTTTACCGTTGTTCTTTCTGTCATCCTGAACGAAGTGAAGGATCTCACGGGGAACCCCGACGTTCCGTTAACCTCGGCGTGAGACCCTTCACTGCGTTCAGGGTGACAGCATAAGCGGTCGTCATGCGGAGGCGAGAGTCTTCACGTCGTTCCGGGTAACAGGCAAAAGCGAGCGCGTTTCTATGACCGATCCTGACACGATTTCCTTAGGCGGCAAGGCGGCTGGGCTGGCGCGGTTGGATGCGCTGGCCGCCGCGCTTGGCGTCGCCGTGCCGCGCTGGACGGTGCTTGGGGCCGACCGGTTCACCGCCGACGCGCCGTTGCCCGACGGCGGCGCGGCCGAGCTGCGCGATCTGCTGCGCGGCGCCGGACTGACTGCCGGGCGGCTGGCCGTCCGCTCGTCGGCGGTGGGCGAGGATGGGCAGCACGCCTCGTTTGCGGGACAGTTCGCGACCGTGCTCGGCGTCCCGGCCGACGATCTCGCAGCCGTCGCCGACGCCGTCAAAACCGTCCGCGCCTCGGCCAACAGCGCCCACGCGGCGGCGTATGCGGCCGACAAGCTCGCCGGGCCGGTCAGGATGGCGGTCATCTTTCAGCAACTCGTCGAGCCGCGCGTCTCGGGCGTCGCGTTCTCGGTCGATCCGGTCAGCGGCGACCCGGAAACGGCCGTCGTCAACGCGGTCTATGGGCTGGGCGAGGGATTGGTCAGCGGCGAACTCGACGGCGACGTGTACCGCGTCGGGCCGACCGGCGCCGTCAGCGCGACGTTGGCGACCAAAACGCAGGCAATGCAGATCGGACCGGCCGGCCGGACGGCGCTCACCGAGGTGCCGTCAGATCGTCAAAATGAGCCGTCTTTGAGCGACGACGAGGCGCGGCGGATCGCAAGCGTCGTCCGCCGCTTGGCTGAGCGATTGGGCGCGGCGCAGGATGTTGAGTGGGCGCTCGGCGACGGGCTGTTTTTGCTCCAGACACGACCCGTCACGACGGCGGTGCGGACCGGCGAGCGGCGGATTTGGGACAACAGCAACATCGTCGAATCGTACGGCGGGGTCACGACGCCGCTGACGTTCGGCTTCGCCCGCTCGGTTTACGCCGACGTGTACCGGCAATTCTGCGGCGTGATGGGCGTCTCGACGGCGCGACTCGACCAGAATCAGCCGGTGTTTGACCACATGCTCGGTCTGATTCGCGGGCGCGTTTATTACAACCTACTGTCGTGGTATCGTGCGCTCGCGCTGCTGCCTGGTTTCGGGCTGAATCGCGATTTCATGGAGCGGATGATGGGCGTGCGCGAGGCGCTGCCCGGCGATCTGGTCGGGCGGCTGGCCGAGGAAGCCGTCGGCGGGCGCTGGACCGATTTGGGCCGCGTGGCCCGCATGATCGCCCGGTTGATCGGGTCCGGCCGGACGCTCAAAACCGACGTGCCGCGCTTCCATCAAACCGTCGCGTCGGTGCTGACGCCGCTGCGCGACGCCGACCTCGCCGAGTGGACGCCGGACGCGCTGCGCGACCTCTATCGGCGGCTCGAACGCGACCTGCTTCGCTCGTGGGCCGTCCCGCTGACGAACGATTTTCTGGCGATGATCGCCTTCGGCATCCTCTCGAAACTCGTCGCCCGCTGGCTGCCGGACGAGCCGCCGACCTTGATGAACGACCTCTTGATCGGCACCGGCGACATCGTCTCGACCGAACCGGCCCGACTCGTCCGGCGCATGGCCGATCTGCTCGAGTCCGCCCATCTCGACGGCGAACCCGACAGCCCGGCGCTGCTCGACCGGCTCCGCGCCGCGCCCGCCGCCGCCGAGTTTTTGGCGATGTTCGACGGCTACATCGACCGCTTCGGCGACCGGACGACCGGCGAACTGAAGTTGGAAACGATCACCTTTCGCGAGCGACCCGGCGATCTGCTCGACGCCGTCCGCCGCGCCCGGTCGGCGCCGCCACCCGACCCCGACCGTCCGACCAGCGCTTCGGCCCGAGCCGCCGCCGAAACCACCGTTCGCCGCCAACTCTCGTTGCCCAAACGCGTTTTGTTCAACCGCGTGCTGGCGATGACGCGGGCGCGGGTGCGCGACCGGGAGAACCTGCGGCTCGAGCGAACCCGCGTCTTCGGCGTCGTGCGGCGGATCGCGCTCGGCTTCGGCGCCCAACTCGCCGCCCGCAACGTGCTCGACGCGCCGCGAGACGTGTTCTATTTAACGTTCGACGAGCTGTTCGGCTGGACGACTGGCACCGGCTGCACGCTCGATCTGCGCGGCATTGTCGCCGCCCGACGGACCGAGTTCGCCGGTTACGACGCCACCGAGCCGCCGCCGGAGCGGTTCGAGACGTGGGGTCCGCCGTCGCCCGAGCCCGCCGATTGGGTCGTCACCGCTGCGCCGCCCTCCGAAGCGGCTGCCGACGGCGAATTGCGCGGGATCGGCTGCTGTCCCGGCATCGTCCGGGCGCCGGTCCGGGTGGTCCGCGATCCGACCAACCCCGGCGAGTTGGCCGGGCACATTCTGGTCGCCGAGCGGACCGATCCGGGCTGGACGCTGCTGTTCCCGGCCGTGCGCGGGCTGCTCGTCGAGCGCGGCAGTTTGCTGTCGCATTCGGCCATCGTCGCCCGAGAACTCGGCCTCCCGTGCGTCGTCTCAGTCGCCGGGCTGATGACCACGCTCACCGACGGCGAACTCGTCGAGATGAACGGCGCCACCGGCACGATCCAGCGCCTGGACTGACCAACCAGTGATCAGACGGGTTCTGCCTGCCAGTCTTCGAGTCGGAGCCCGGCGACGCGGGCGAACTCGCGAGTGTTGTGGCTGACGAGCACGAGGTCGTGGGCGAGGGCAGTGGCGGCGATCATCAGGTCGTTCGGGCCGATGGGCTGACCGACTGCCGACAGGGCCGTGCGGATCACCCCGTAGGATTCGGCCGCACGGTCGTCGAACGGCAGGTCGGGATGCACGTCGAAGAGCCGCTGAAGCAGCGCGAGGTTCTCGCCCACCCGAGCGCTGCGCCGGGCGCCAAACAGCAGTTCGGCCTTGACCACTGCGCTGAGGTAGAGGTCCGATGGCGGGTGCGTCCGCATCCGGGCCACGATCTCGGGCGAGCGGCCGGTGAGGATGCGAATCCAGACGTTCGTATCGAGCAGGTAGCCGCTCATCCGTCGATGGGCTCCCGTTCCTCAAGCGAACCTTGCTCGGGTCGCTCCAGCGGTTCGCCGGACCAGCCGCCGACGATCCGGTCGAAGTAGTCGGCGGGCCAACCATCGGCGACACCAGCCTCGCGCTCGACGACTTCAGTCAGGGAGCGTGACAGGCTGAGCCCACGGTTCTCCGCCCGTCGCCGGAGCGTCTCGGCGGTGCGCTGCGGGACGTAGAGGTGAAGTTGCGGCATCACGATCCTCCTTTCGGTTGATGGGCAAATATAGCACATACTCCGAGAGCACCGCCGCCTGCCCCAGAACTCGGCCTGCCGTGCGTCGTCTCGGTCGCCGGGCTGATGACCACGCTCACCGACGGCGAACTCGTCGAGATGAACGGCGCCACCGGCACGATTCAACGGCTCGGCCAACCGGATTGAGTTCACCGCTGCTTTAGAGGGGCGGTGTATCGTCTGGCTCTGGCCGTATCTTTCGGGTGAACCCACAACCTGACCGCTTATGGCCCAGCCGAACCCCGATCTCTCGCTGCCCGTGCTCGGTCACGGCGGTCCGGTGGGGAACTTCACGGCCCCGGACGCGCCGGATTACGGCGAGATCGTCAACTGTATGCACTGCGGGCTGTGCCTGCCGAGCTGCCCGACCTACGCGCTGACCGGGCTGGAGAAGCACTCGCCTCGCGGCCGAATCCAGTTGATGAAAGCCGTGGCCGACGGCGAGTTGGGGCTGACGCCGGGGTTCGTCGATTCGATTGATTTCTGCCTCAACTGTCGGGCGTGCGAGACCGCCTGTCCGGCAGGCGTCAAATATGGCGAACTCGTCGGCGCGACGAGGGCGCAGATCGAGCAACTTGTCCCGCCGACTGCCACCGCTCGGGTTTTGAAGCGCGTGCTGCTCAAAGGCGTGTTTTTGCGCCACGGCCGGTTGAAGCTCGTCGCTCGCGGCCTGCGGCTGACGCAGCGGCTGCGCTTACCGGAACTCGGGCGCAAGACCGGCGTGCTGAGATTCATCTCGAAGAAGCTGGCCGAGATCGAACCGCTCAGCCCGACGATCCCGGTCCGCTTCTCCGACGCCGATCTGCCGGAAATCCTGCCCGCGTATGGGGAAACGAAATATCGCGTCGGATTTCTGACCGGTTGCTTGATGAACGTCATGCTGCCGGAGATCAACCTCGACACGGTCGAGGTGCTGCGGCTGAACGGCTGCGAGGTCGTCACGCCGCCCGATCAGCGCTGCTGCGGCTCGCTCCACGGACACAACGGCGACCTGACCACCGGTCGCGAGTTGGCCCGTCATGCCGTGGACACGTTTTCGCGCTACGATCTGGACGCGCTGGTGATGAACTCGGCCGGCTGCGGCTCGTTCCTCATGGAGTACGGCCATCTGCTCGCCGCCGAACCGGCCTACGCCGAGCGGGCGGCCCGGTTGAGCGCGATGACCGTCGATCTGACCGTGTTCCTCGACCGGATCGGCTTCGCGCCGCCGACGGCCGCACCGACCGATACCGATCTCCGGGCGACGTACCACGACGCCTGTCACCTGTGCCACGGGCAGAAGGTCACGCGCGAGCCGCGTGCGGTGCTCGGCACGCTGCCGGGGGTGGATTGGGCGCCGCTGGGCGAATCGACGTGGTGCTGCGGCTCGGCTGGGATCTATAACCTGACCCACACCGACGCGTCGATGCAGTTGCTCGACCGGAAGATGGGCCACGTCGCCGCGACCGGCGCGACGACCGTCGTGACCGGCAACCCCGGCTGTCTGCTGCAAATTCGCCACGGCGTGACCCGCGCCGGTCTGACCGGTGTCGAGGTGCTGCACCCGGCCACGCTGCTCCGTCGGGCCTACGACCGGTCGGATTCCCCTTCCTGACAAGCGAGCGATTTATGGTGCCGGACGCGCTGTTCGAGTTGTCGCTCTGCCGCTACGCCCCGGTGTTTGCCGGACTCGACGATGCGTGGCGGGCGCTGGACCGGCTCGAAGCGTTCGTCCGCGAGGAGCGGAGCCGGAACCTCGCCACCGGTCAGATCGATTTCCCGGTCCAGATGCGCGGCGAGGTGTGGCTCGAGACCGACTCGGTGATCGAACCGTTCGTCACCATCGAAGGGATCGTCGTCATCGGGCGCAACGTGCGCGTTGGCTCGGGCAGTCGGCTGCGCGGGCCGCTCCTCATCTCCGATGGCTGCGTGATCGGCGGCGGGGTCGAGTTGAAAGCCAGCATCCTGCTCGAGGGCGCCCGCGTGCCGCACTTCAACTACGTCGGCGACTCGATTCTCGGCCGCGAGGTCAACTTGGGCGCGGGCGCGAAGCTGTCGAATTACCGCTTCGACGAGGGCGAGATACGCGGCGGCCGAACGAAACTCGGCGCGCTGATCGGCGACCGCTGCAAGCTTGGCTGCAACGCCGTGACCTTGCCGGGCGCGATTCTCGGTCCGGGGACGTGGATCGGACCGAACGTGACTGTTGGCGGCGTCGTCCCGCCAGCGAGCCGAATCGACCGCACGCCGACCCGATGACCGACGCTCCGGTGGACCGATCCGGCATCAGCGTGATCGTCCCGACCCTGAACGAGTCGCGCCTCATCGACCAAACGCTCCGCTCGGTGCTCGCCCAAGCGCCCGACGATCTGGAGCTGCTGGTCGTCGATGGCGGCTCGACCGACGGCACGGCGGCCCAAGTGGCGCAGATCGGCGACGGGCGGATTCGGCTGATCGAGTCGCCGCCGGGTCGGGCGCGGCAAATGAATGTCGGGGCGGAAGCCGCGACGGGCCACCGATTGCTGTTCCTCCACGGCGACACGAGGCTGTTGCCCGGCTCGCTCGACGGGCTTGTCCGTGCGCTCGACGAACCCGGCGTCGTCGCGGCCCGGTTGCGGCTCGGCTTCGACCGGTCGCACCCGCTGCTGCGGCTCTATTCGTGGTGCACGGCGCTCCCGCTGCCGCTGTTTCACTACGGCGACCAGGGGTTGTTCTGTCGCAGCGGGACGTTCCGGCGGTTGGGCGGCTTCCCCGAGGTCG
>JBBSVG010000024.1:0-11209 GCA_038233775.1 Bacteroidota bacterium
TCAGCACCTCCCAGCGGCGCATCAGTGTGGCCGAGTTCTGGAAGTGGACGTTGTCGTCGGCCAGACCGTGGATGAGCAGCAGCTTGCCCTGCAACCGGTCGGCCAGCGGCAGCAGGCTACCGGCCTGGAACCCGGCGGCGTTGGTCGCCGGCGTCTGCATGTACCGCTCGGCGTAGATCGTGTCGTAGTAGCGCCCGTCGGTGACGGGGGCGACCGAGATGCCCATCTTGTACGTCTCGGGGTGTTGCAGCATCGCCCGGATCGTCATGAAACCGCCATACGACCAACCCCAGATGCCCATTCGGTTGCTATCGACGTACGGCAGCTTTGCCAGCGCGGCGGCGGCGGCGGCCTGATCATCGGCCTCGACGACGCCCAGATGCCGGTTGACGGCGTGGCGGAACGCCGAGCCGTGGGCGCCGGTGCCGCGATTATCGACCGAGCAAACCAGATAACCGTTGCGGGTCAGCACTTCCGTCATCACCGGTTCGCGAACGAGGAAGCTGTAGGTAACGGTCTTCGAGTTCGGTCCGCCGTACAGGTAGAACAGAACCGGGTAGCGCTTGGTCGAGTCGAAGTTGGCCGGCAGCATGAGCGTCGCGTCGAGCATCGTCCCATCGGCGCCGGGCAGCTTGAAGTCGCGCCGCTGCGTCGTGCGGAAGGCGAGGAACTTCGCGGCCGGGTTGGCCTCGATCACGGCGACCTCGCGGCCCGCCGTTGTCCGCATCGTCCACCGGTTCGGCTGGGTCGGCGACTGGAACGCATCGACGTAGGCCGTCCCTTGCTCGTTCATCGAGATGTTGTGTACGCCGACACCGCTTGTCTCCTGCCGGGGCGGCTTGCCGTCGGTCAGCGAGACGGAGAACAGTTGCGTCTCCCGTGGATCGGGCGCATTCGCGGTGAAGTAGAGCCGCTTGCCATCGACCGCCTGAATCGCGTCCTCGGTCAGATCGTAGCTGCCGGGCGTGAGCGGCCGAACGAGCTTACCGGTCAGATCGTACAGGTACAAATGCGACCAGCCGTCGCGCTCGGAGCGCCACGTCACGAGGTTGTTCGGCAGGAAGCGCACGTCGTCGATGGAGCCATCGACCTCCCACCAGCCGGACTTGATCGTTTCGGAAATGACCGTCCGGCTCTTGCCGGTGACGGGATCGGCGAGTCTCAGCTCGAGCGTCGTTTGCGGCCGATCCTGTCGGGCGAAGGCAACCTGCCCGCTCGGCGTCCACCAGACGCGGGGCAGATAATCGTCCGCGCCGACGCCGGTCTCGACCTCCTGTCGCTTGCCGCTCGCCAGATCGAGGGTGAACAGCTTGATCGTTGGGTTGCTCGTGCCGACCTTTGGGTAGTACGTCGTGCGCTGCGTCGTGTAGAGCGTGTCGTACATCGTGATGCTGAACTGCTGCACCGGCGATTGGTCGGCTTGGGTGAAGGCGATCATTTTCCCGTCGGGCGATGCCTTCCAACCGGTCGCCCCCTGGCGGTTGTAGATCTCCTCTTCATAGACCCACGAGTGCGTCCCGTTGAGCAGCGTCGGCGAGCCGTCGGTGGTCAGCCGCTTCTCGGTGCCGGAAGTGAGGTCCATCAAATAGAGATCGTGGTCGCGCTCGAAGATGACGCGGCGGCCGTCGGGCGGCAAAAAGTCGATGTGCCGCTGCTCCGAGTCGGGCTTGAGCCGGGTCAGCCGCTTGAACTGCTTCGCGGCCAGATCGTACAGAAAATAATCGCCCTGCGAGTGGAACGACGGGTCGCCCTCGCTGGAGAAGATCATCCGGCCGCCGTCGGGCGAGAGCCGAAACCACGTCACATCCGGCTCGGCGCCGTCGGCGCGCATATCGGCCTGCGAGAGCAGCTTGGTCCGCTGACCCGTCGCCCCGTCGATCCGCGTCAGCGTCATCTGTTGGGTTGCGGGATCACGAGCGAGCAGAATCGCCGCCGACCCGTCGGGCAGCCATTGGGTCGAGTAAACCGAGCGCAGATCGAGCACACCGGAGCGGCGGAGTTGCTCGGCCTGTTCGCTCATCAGCGGCCGACCCGGCTGGGCAACGCCGACCGGCGGCGGGGCCGGAAGCGTAACGGGCAACCGGGCGAGTCGAGCGGCGGGCGGCGCGGGCGCGGCGGTTTGGGCGGTGGTGCAACCGGGCGCCAGCAGGAACGGGGCAAGCAGCGCCAACTGAACGGCGCGCGGCAGTCGAGCGATCATCGGAAACGGAATATCTTGGACGGAGATGGGCGCAAGCGCCGTCGTCGGGGACAAATGGGACGCGGCTGGGGCGCCCGGCGGGGTTGAGGCGAACCAAGATAAGGCCAGAACGGCTGGAAGGAAACCGGCCACGCCGCCGTTTCCCTCACCTGACGAGAGAAACGGGCCGTGACCTTCGACGAACTGGACGAGCGCAGCCAAGATCTGGCGACCGAGATTCGCCACCTATGGACCAGACCGGAGCTGCGAAAGCGCGAGGTCACCCAACTCCGTCGCTTGCTCGCCAAGCTGATCGACCGGACCGGCCTGCCGCCCGAGACGCTGCTTCCGCTCCTGCTCGGCCGCGAACCCGACGCCCCCTGAACGACAAAAGGGCCGCAAAGCCCTTTCGTCATCTTCTCAGCCCAAGTCGCTGCCACAGATTGACGGCGTCGCGAAGTGAATCATTTTCCGTCTTAAAAATCGGCGAGAATCAGCCGCCCAATCTCCGTTCGTGGTGAGCCTGTCGAATCCATGAACGGAGCCGCCGCCGTCCTATGCAAGCTCAAGACAAGCAGATGCGTTGCCATTCCCGCCCTCGAAATCGTCGTCGGCTTGCCGGGCAAGGGCGTCGAGCCGACCGGCGGCAACATCCGACTCGATCTGCTGATCCCACGCATCCGCCCGGTACTGCTCGAACCATTGGGCGAAGTGGGCCAACTCGTCGGGCGATAGTTCGGCGACGGCAGCTTCGATCTCCTGCACACTCATCTCGGCCTCACAGGCTCCAGTAGCGGACGCCGTCGAGGAAGGACTCGGGGCGGTGGAGCGACTTGATGTCGATCACGATCCCGTTGCCGCCGACCATCTCGGCCAGTTGGGTCGGGTCCATCGCCTTGTACGGCGCGTGGGCGACGGCCAGAATCACCGCGTCGAGGCCGGTCAGATCGGCTTCGTCGCAGAGCGTCACGCCGTACTCGTGCATCGCCTCGGCCGGATCGGCCATCGGGTCGTGGACCAGCGCCTCGATCCCGTAGGTCTTCAGTTCAGCGAGAATATCCGGCACGCGCGAGTTCCGCAGATCGGGCACGTCCTCTTTGAACGTCAGGCCGAGCACGGCGACTTTGGCGCCCGAGACGTTCTTCTTCGACTGGATCAGCGACTTGATCGTTTGCTGCGCGACATACGCGCCCATCCCGTCGTTGATCCGCCGACCGGCCAAAATCACCTGCGGGTTGTAGCCCAATTCTTCGGCCTTCGCCGTCAGGTAGTACGGATCGACGCCGATGCAGTGTCCGCCGACGAGGCCCGGTCGGAACGGCAGGAAGTTCCACTTGGTCCCGGCGGCCTCGAGCACGTCGAGCGTGCGGATGCCCATCCGGTCGAAGATCAGCGCCAGTTCGTTCATCAGCGCGATGTTCAGGTCGCGCTGCGTGTTCTCGATGACCTTGGCCGCCTCGGCGACCTTGATCGTCGCCGCGCGGTGGATGCCGGCTTGGATGATCGCGCTATAGACGTGCGCCACGGCATCGAGCGTTTCGGCGTCCTCGCCCGAGACGACTTTCGTGATCCGCTCGAGCGTGTGCAGCTTGTCGCCCGGATTGATCCGCTCCGGCGAGTAGCCGAGCTTGAAGTCGATCCCCTGCCGCAGCCCCGAGACCTAAGCCAGAATCGGCCCGCAGATCTCCTGGGTCCCGCGGGGTTAAACCGTCTATTCATACACGACGATATCGCCCTTCTTCAGCAGCTTGCCGACCGTCTGGGTCGCCTTGACGACCGGCGTCAGGTCGGGCCGCTTGGCTTGGTCGATGGGCGTCGGGACTGTGACGATGTAGAAGGTGCAGTCGCGGATCGCGTCCAGATCGGTTGTGACGGTCAGCGGTGCGGCCTTGAGTCGGTCGTCCTCAACCTCCAGCGTCCGGTCGGTGCCGGCCCGAAGCTCGGCCACGCGGCTCTGGTTGATGTCGAACCCGACGGTCGGGAACTTGTGCGAGAGCGAGACGGCCAGCGGCAGGCCAACGTAGCCCAGACCGATGACGGCGATGCGGGGTTGAGACTCCATCGGTTCGACGGCGCTCCTTGGTTGCGAGAGAAAAGGACAGATATCCGGCGCAAAGATACGACGTAAGCGCTTGCCGACCGGCACGACCGGCGAAACGAGCGGCTCGGCGGGAAGGACCAATGGTCCAAATCCCCGGCGCCGGTCGCCTACGAGAGCCGCTGATGCTGCTCCGAGCGACTCGGTTCAGCCCCGGCATCGACCGAAACCAACCGACCCGACCGGATCAGTCGGCGGTAGAGCAACCCCATCGGGATGGCGACGAGTCCGCCGAGCAGCGCGCCGCAGAGGATGTCACCGGGATAATGCACGCCTAAATAGATTCGGCTGTACGAGCCGAGCGCGGCGACCGTCAGCACCATCGGCGCCAACCAGCGGAACCGCTCGCTGCGCAGCGCCGTCATCAGCACCACCGCCACGCCGACCGAGTTGGCCGCGTGCGACGAGACGAACCCAAATTCGCCGCCGGTGTAGCCGTAAACGGTGTGAACCAACCCCGACAGCGCCGGTTGGTGCGTCGGTCGCGGCCGTGCGACGAGCGGTTTGAGCAAGCCCGACGCGATCTGGTCGGTGATGGTGATCGTCAGGCCGATGAGGAACAGCAGCAGCCCGAGTCGCCGCCAGCCGAGCCGCTGGTAGAGCAACCAGATCAGCACCAGATAGAGCGGCACCCACATCACGCCGAGCTGCGAAAACGCCCACATCGCCCCGTCGAGCCACGTCGCGTGCAGCCCGTTCAGCAGCAAGAACAGCCGTCGGTCCAGCCCGTCAAGTCCCGACACGACCGTTTCCACATGCGCTCCTGATGGGTCTGCCTACCGGGCGGTAGTTGTTTTGCAAGCGATTTGCACTTATCTTTGCCGTCGAACCGAATCGAGGGCAAAGATGGGCAGCGTGTGGACCCTGATTGCTGCCGTGCTCCTGCTGGCGGCGGGGCCGTTGCTGTCCCACGCCGTTATCGGCCGCGTGCCGGGCGCCCTCGCGGTGCTGGAGGGGTTCGTCTTCACCTCAATCGGCGGCCTCGTGCTGCTGCACATCCTGCCCGAAAGCGTCGCAGCGGTCGGCTGGTGGACGGTTCCGGCGGCGCTGGTCGGGTTGGTCGGTCCGCTCGGGCTCGAGCAGCTTGGCGAGCAGGCGTCGCGCCGAGCCCGGCGGCTGACGCTGGTCATCGCGCTGGCCGGACTGGCGCTGCACTCGTCGCTCGACGGGATCGCCCTGTCCGTCGGCGGCGCGGGCGGCGAGGCGTTGTCGCTGGCGGTGCTGCTGCATCAGGTGCCGGTCGGACTGGCGCTCTGGTGGCTGGCCCGACCTGCGCTTGGCGCCCGGCGGACGGTGCTCGTCTTCGTTGCCCTCGCCGCGATGACGACGGTCGGGTTCGCCCTCGGCGGCCGGTTCAGCCTGACGGGTCCGGCGCTGCCGCTGTTCAGCGCCATAATGGGCGGTTCGCTGATCCACGTCCTCGGTCATCGGTCGCACACCGAACCCGGCTCAACGGGTCGCCGCTGGAGCGCGACGCTCGTCGGTGCCGTGCTCGGCGCCGCGCTGCTTGTCGCTGTCTGAGGCAAGCGTTCTGCTCGACTCGGGCGTCGGTGCGTTACCTTGTGGGCATCCGCCGTCGCCCATCGCGGCTTTCGTCACCACCCCTCTTCATGCCCTGAGCTGTTATGTCCCGATCTGTGTCGTCGCGCTGGTTGATGGTTGTGCTGCTGTCCCTCGGTCTGACGAACGCAGGCTGCCAGAAAGCCGACAATCCGGCGATCTATGTGCCGACGAGAAACGACGTCGAGCCGATCACGCGGGTCGAGTTGACGCTGACGCCGGTCGGCGGCGGCACCCCGATCAGCACCCAGATTGCCGACCCCGACGGCAGGGGTCCGCTGCCAGCCGTCGAGCAGACCGCACCCATCGTCCTGCTGAGGAATCGGGTCTATAACGGCCGCGTGCGGGTGTACAACGACCTGACCAGCCCGACCACCAACGTGACGACCGAGATCGCCGATGAGCAAACGGCGCATCGGGTTTTCTACACGGTCAGCAACGCCTCGGGCGTCGCGGTCTCGAAGTTCGACCACGATGACAATGGTCTGAACGTCGGCTTGGCCTATCAGGTCACGGTCAGCACCGCCGCCGTCGCAGCGACCGGCAAGCTCAACGTCGTCCTGTCGCACTACGACGCCGTCGCCAAAACCACTGCCGACCGTCCCTCGCCGCAGACTGATGCGAGCGTGACGTTCGATTTCTCCATCTTCCGCTTCGTCGAATAGCCATGACCCACGCCCTGCACCAGCCGCTGCCGGACGAGCACGCGCCGTATTTCGCCAAATACCTCGCGCTGATTCCAGGCGGCGAGACGATGGCCGTGCTCCGCTCGCCCGAGTTGATCGAGACGATCCGCTCGATCCCCGAATCGCTCGTCGGCCACCGCTACGCGCCGGGCAAGTGGACGGTTGGCGAGAGCATCGGCCATGTGGCTGATACCGAGCGGATCATGGTTTATCGCGCGCTGCGGATCGCTCGGGGCGATGCAGCGACGCCGCTGGCCTCGTTCGACGAGAACGCCTTCGTCGCCCACAGCGGGTTCGCCGACCGCTCGCTGGCCGATCTGGCCGACGAGTTCGCCGCCGTTCGGGCCGCGACGCTGGCGTTTCTGGACGGACTGCCCGAGGCCGCATGGACCCGGCGCGGCATCTCCGGCACCCACCCAGCGACGAGCGTTCGGGCGCTGGCCGGGATCATCGCCGGCCACGGACTGCACCATCTGGCGCTGCTCCGCGACCGGTATCTGGCCTGACGCCTACCGCTCGTTGCCCCTCGGCAACCCGAGCGAATCGCGCCACGCGAGATCGGCGACGGCGTGGCGCGCCCAGTAATCGAGCATGACGCGGTTCGTCCGCCGCGCCGTCGTCGTCAACACCTTCGGCTGCGGACCGAACCCGTCCGGGTACGTCTCGTCCCAGCCGACGATGGCGTGGGGAAACGCGCGCTCGAACAGAATCGACAGCGTGCGCGATGTGGACGGATAGGTCAGCGTGAACCGGCGCAGCGCGGTGCCAGCCGAGTCGAGATCGCTCAGCGTCGCGGTGGCCTCGGTCGCGGCGAGCGGGATGTGCCGCAGCCGCGCCGTCATCGTGCCGGGCACAACGGTCAGCTTGCCGGTCGGCAGGGCGTCGGGGGCGAGTCGGATGCGCGTCCACAGTTCGTCCTCCAGCACGACCGACGGCAGGTTGAAGTGCTGGTCGCCCTCTTGCTCGAAGTAGGAAAACGCCGACACCTCGTAACCGGCGTCGCGGTGGTTGAGCTGGGTAAAGGTGTGCCCGCACCACTCCTGCGACGTGGTCGTGACCTTGAGCGCCGCTCCGCCTGCGACCGGTGAGAAGACGGACGTCATCATCGAGTACGGGTAGATCCCGGTGATGAACTGCTTCATCGTGTTGAGCTTGAGCACCGGCGTCACCGCGCGACCGGCCGGGTCGCTCTCCAGCTTGACCTGTGGCTCGCTCAGAAAATCCTCGGTCACAAACACGAGCACCGCATCGCCTTCGCGCAGCTCGCCGTAACGGGCCTGCGTCAGCGCGTAGCGGGTCAGCTCAGCCTTGCCCTGGTTCCAGTAGGCCCGGAAGGCGTCGTTATCGGCCGGATTCATCGCTGCCGTCTGCTCCGGCGTGCCGGTCGCCAGGGCGACGGTCGGCGGTTCAGCCCGTCCGCCCGCGCACCCGGCGGCCATCAGCAGAAGAAGCGGCAGCGCGGAACGGATCATCGGAAGCTCCGGTAGAGGGTGACCTTCAGCGGAGCGTGCGGAACACCCGCTGCACGTCGTCGTCCTGCTCGAGCCGATCCACGAGTTTCAGCACCTCGTTGGCGGCGGCTCGGCCTCGGGTTCCGGTGTCGAACATCCATCGCCGTCGTGCCACCAAGATAACGCCGATCCCCCGACCGACTGCCCCAAACGCAAAACGCCCAACTCCGAAGAATCGAGCGTTAAATCGTTGCGTTACAAATGTGTGGCGTCGTACACCCGCAGGGGTTCGAACCCCGAACCTCCTGATCCGTAGTCAGGTGCTCTATCCAATTGAGCTACGGGTGCATCTCCGTTGCCGGTTTTTCGGCTGCGGGCTGCAAATATACGACGGTCCAGCCGACCGATGCAAGGGGCCGCAGCATTTTTGGCCCGACTCTGCCTGACCGGCCGACCGGCGTATCTTACTGACGACACCCATTCACCCGGAGAGAAACGATGAACCAAGCGCAGATCGGGCTGTTGCTGACGGCAGGACTCGTCGGCGGTTGCGGGACGACGGCAAACCGGGCCGCGACCGGTGACGGGCAACCGCCGAGCACTGGCCAAACGGTGTTGCTCGACGAGTTCGACGGCCCGGCGCTCGACCGCAGCCGCTGGACGGTGCGCGTGACGGGCCAGACGGTCAACGACGAGCAGCAGGCGTATGTCGATTCGGCCGCGACGGTTCGGCTGGTTACGGGCGCCGAGGCCGCCGGGGCGCACGACGGTCGGGCGCTCTTGCTCGAACCGCGCTGGCGCCCCGGTTTCATCACGCCCGAGGGGAACCGGTTCGACTTCGTTTCCGGCCGATTGGACAGCCGCGACAAGCTCGAATTCACCTACGGGACGGCGGCGGCCCGAATCAAGCTGCCCGCCGGACCCGGCTTCTGGCCGGCGTTCTGGGCGCTCGGCGACGGCGCGTGGCCCGCGACCGGCGAGATCGACATCGTGACTACTCTGTCGCCTGAAGGCGACAGCTTCTCAGGCAAACCCCACCGTGGGGCTTAACGCCTGACGGCTCAGTCCGAGCCGGAGGATGTTCTGTGCCGCGTTCTGGTCGCGGTCTGTTCGGTATCGGCAATGCACACAGTCATGCACCCGGTCTTTCAACGTCTTCGGCACCTCGGGCAAGCATCCGCACCGGCTGCACGCCTGGGTGGTGTTGTGCGGCGATACCCTGACGACCCAAACCCCAGCTTCTACCGCTTTGGATTCGAGGATGTTCAGGAATGCGCCCCACGCCACGTCGTGCGTGCTCTTGGCCAGTCGGCTTCTCGCGATGCCGACGATGGTCAGGTCTTCACAGGCAATCAGCCCAAAACGGCTGACCAACCCGCAAGCCGTCTGGTGATGAAAATCTCTCCGCTGGTTGGTGACGTGTTGATGAACCGAGCGCAGCCGGTCCACGGCCTTGCGTCGGCGCTTGCTGCCTTTGACGGCTCGCGCAACTGCCCGCTGTACGCGGCGCAGCTTGGCCTGTGCCGCGCGGTAGAACTTCGGCGGCTGGACAGCTTCGCCGGTGTCGGTGACGAGGAAGGCTTTCAGCCCGAGGTCGATGCCCACCGGCGGGTTGACCGAGGGGACCACGACAGAAGTGCCGAGGTCGCAGGACAGCACGATGTGCCAGCCGTCGGCCTCGCGCTTGAAACTGACCGTCTTGATCGTTCCCTCGACCCCTCGGTGCAGCTTGACCTTGACCTGTCCCACATGCTGAAAGTAGACCTTTCGGACAATCGGATCGAAGCGGCAGCCGTCACCGTGGGCAGGAAACTCCACCGTGTCGAATCGGTTGCGCCCCTTGAATCGGGGATAACCCGCCTTGATGCCTTGCTTGACGCGGCGAAAGAACGCCTGAAAGGCTTTGTCGAGGCGTCGAAGCGTGGCCTGACAGCTGGAGAAGTTGGTGACAGCGAGGAAGGGGTTGGTCAGCCGCTCGGCTTTCAGCCGGGCACTCTGCTCGGCGTACTTGACCGTGCGTTTTTCAGCCTCGTATGCCGTCTTTCGTTCTTCGAGCGCCCGATTGTAGAGGTGGCGGTGCGTGTCAATCATCGTCTCAAGCGCCCGCTCTTGCTGGCGGGTTGGGTAGAGGCGATACTTGAACGCTTTTCGCATCGGGGTAGCCAGTGTGTGTTAACACCCTGTTTTTGCGCAACTCTCATGCCCCGCAAACAACAACTCCGGCCTTTGACCGAGAGCCATTCCCCCGTCGCCTGAAGGCGACAGTCCCCTTGCTCTTTTCTTATGGAGAACGTCGGCGACGCCGACTGGACCAGCGTCGCGCTGCACGGCCCCGGCTACTTCGGCGAGACGCCGCTCGTCAACAAAGCCTATTTTCCCGACGGCAACGACATCACCGCGTGGCACGTGTACTCGGTGGACTGGTCGCCGAGCGAACTGGTTTTCCGCATCGACGGGACGCTGATCTACCGGGCGACGCGGCCGATGATCGAGCACTACGGCCGCTGGGCCTTCGACAACCCGAAGTTCCTCATCCTCAACTTCGCCCTCGGCGGCGCTTATCCGATCAAGACAAACGGGGCGAAAACGCCGTACCCCGGTTTGCCCGAGGCCGCCGTCGAGCAGATCAAGGCCGGTCAGGCGAAAATGCTGATCGACTGGGTTCGGGTCACGAAACCGTAGCCGCCGCTGCGACCGGCGCGAACGGCAGCAGGATGTGGAAGGTGCACTCGGGTCAGGCGGCCGCAGACGAACGGGTTCGTCGAACGCTTCCACCGCACCGTGCAGGAGGCGTTCTGCCAGATCGCCTTCCGGCGGACGTTCTACGAATCAGTTGAGAGCCTCCAGGCGGACCTGGACAAGTGGCTGATCTACTACAACCGAGAACGTCCCCACCGGGGCTACCGCAACATGGGCCGACGACCGTACGACACCATTCCGTTGTACCTTCAATCCGTCAAGGAAGCTGCCTGAGAGTACACGCTGTGCCTCCGGCCCGAGAACGCGACCGCCCGACCCCACCGGCCCGGAGGGGGTTAGGACGGGGCTGACAGCACCAGCAGGTGCGCTGCAAACGCATCGAAAAAGGTCAGAGAGTCGTCCCCATGCCGATTAAGGGTGTCGGTCGATATAACCGTTTTAGTGTTATAACCCATTGCTGCATAAAAGATTGAAAATAAAACACGTTTTCATTAGGAACAGGTGAGATAAAAATGTAAGTTGATCCCGTCCGACA
>JBBSVG010000025.1:0-11192 GCA_038233775.1 Bacteroidota bacterium
CATCACCCACCTGCCGCAGATCGCCGGGCTGGCCGACGCCCATTATCTGGTCGAGAAACGGGTTGAGGACGGCCGGACGCGGAGCAGCCTGCGACCGCTCTCGCTTGGCGAACGGGTGCGCGAGGTGGCGACGTTGATGAGCGGCGCCGAGATCACGCCGGCCGCGCTCCGCAGCGCCGAGGAGTTGATCGCCGCCAGCCGCCAGCCGGTCCCGCGACCGAAGCCGCGCCGCCCGCCCGCTCGTCCCGCCGAGGCGTCGTCCGCCGACGGTTGACCGCTGCCTGTCCATCTTTTACCGCCGCCCGCTATGCCGCTCACGTTGTATAACACGCTCACCCGGCGACTCGAGCTGTTCGAGCCGCTCGACCCCGGTTTCGTCCGTATCTACGTCTGTGGCCCGACGGTGTATGGCGATTCGCATATCGGTCACGCCAAGAGCTATGTCTCGTTCGATGTCATCGTCCGCTGGTTCCGGCATCTGGGCTATCGGGTGAAGTACGTGCAGAACATCACCGATGTCGGCCATTTGGTCGGTGACGGAGACGAGGGCGAGGACAAGATCCAGAAGAAGGCGCGGGCCGAGCAGGTCGATCCGATGGCCGTCGCGGAAGCGTACACGAAGTCGTATTTCGACGATATGGACCGGCTGAACGTGGTCCGGCCCGATATCTCGCCGCGAGCGACGGGGCACATCCCGGAGCAGATCGCGATGATCGAGCGGCTCGTCGCTACCGGCCATGCATACGCGACCGAGAGCGGGACAGTCTATTATGATGTCTCATCGTTCCCCGATTACGGCAAGCTGTCGGGCCGGACGGTCGATGAACTCGAGGCCGGGACTCGGGTCGCGGTTCGGTCGGACAAGCGGAATCCGGCCGATTTCGCCCTGTGGAAGCCGGCCGAGAGCGGTCACCTGATGCGCTGGCCGTCGCCGTGGGGCGAGGGGTATCCCGGCTGGCACATCGAGTGCTCGGCGATGAGCACCAAGTATTTAGGCGCCACGTTCGACATTCACGGCGGCGGATTGGAGAACCAGTTTCCGCACCACGAGTGCGAGATCGCGCAGAGCGAGGGCGCGACCGGCGCGACGTTCGCCCGCTACTGGCTGCACAACAACATGGTGACGGTCGATGGCGTGAAGATGGGCAAATCGCTGGGCAACTTCGTCACGCTGAAAGACGCGTTCAGTCGCCACGAGCCGTTGGCGATCCGTTACTTCATCCTGACGAGCCACTACCGCTCGCCGCTCGACTTCTCCGACGCTGCCATCGAGGCGGCGGGGAAAGGGCTGGAGCGGCTGCGGACGGTCTATCGCTCGCTGTCGGATCGGCTGACCGGTCCCGAGGTGGCGTCCGGCGTCGAAGAGATCGATCTGCCGGCCTATCGCTGGCGGCTCGAAGCGGCGATGAACGACGACTTCAACACGCCGCAGACCATCGCTGCCTTGCAGGAGTTGACCCGCGAGGTGAACGCGCTGTTGGCTCGCGGCTACGTCGCCACGGCCCACCTGCGGGCGATTCGCGAACTGTACGACACCTACGCCGACGACGTGCTCGGCCTCTCGCTCGCCCAACCGACAGCTGGTGACTCGGGCGGCGACGACCGTTCGGCCGACTTGATCGGCCTCTTGATCGATCTGCGGGCCGAGCTGCGCCGGTCGAAGCAGTTCGCGGCGGCTGATCTGATCCGGTCGCGGTTGAGCACGCTCGACATCACGCTCGAAGACACCGCCGAGGGAACCCGCTGGCAGCGGGGCTCATGACCGGCTCGCTCATCGCCCTGCTGCTCGCGACTGCGCTGCCCGACACGGCGGTGCAGTCGCCGGTCGCCCGCGATTCGGTGGCCGAGTTGGCGCTGGTCGGACCGGTCGCCCGGCCGCCGTTCTGGTCGCTGGACGAGCGGTTGCGGCCGGACAAGCGGCGGCTGCGGTTCATCGGCGGCGTCGTGGGCGTCAGCGTGGCGGCCAACGACATCTGGCAACAGAATGTCTGGTGGAGAGACCGGGCGCCGCATTTCCACGTCCAAAACGACGCACTCTATGCGCGGAACATCGACAAGTTCGGCCACGCGTGGACCGGCCTGATCATCAGCGATGCGTTTCGCGGCTCGTACGGCTGGGCGGGCGTGAAGCCGTGGCCGAGCACGCTGATCGGCGCGGCGTCGAGCTGGTTGTATATGTTCAACATCGAGATTCAGGACGGCTGGGGCGCCGATTACGGGTTCAGTCCGGGCGACGTGGCCGCCAACTCGGTCGGCGCGTTCTTTCCGGTGCTGCAACGGGCCGTCCCGCCGCTGGGGCATGTGCATCTGAAGTGGAGCTATCATCCGGTCCACGTCGGTGAGCAGGACCGGGCGACCGGGAAGACGCCGGCGTTCGTCGATGATTACGAGGGGCATACCTACTGGCTGACGGCCGATGTCAACCCACTCTTGCCCCGCTCGGCCCGGCGGTACTGGCCGGAATGGCTCGGCGTGGCCGTTGGTATGGGCGTGCAGCACTTGGATATCTATCGATATGGCTACGGCAACGGCGTGCGTGAGGTCTATTTAGCGCCCGACATCAGCCTGCTGCCGCTGGCCCGACTCGGTCCCCGTTGGCGTTTCGGCGCCGAGCTGTTCAACCATATCCATTTCCCCGTCCCGGCCGTCCGGCTCCGCCCCGGCGCGCCCGTCTGGTACGGCCTCTACTTCTGACAGCGGCGCGGTCGCCTGACAAGCTGCCGCGCCGAAAGCTGTCATCCTGGCCGAAAACCGCTTCGGCATAGCGGTTGTCATAGGTCACAGCCGACGCGAAAAGCCCTGAGTCAGCGGGTTGGTCGTGTCGCCGCTTGGCACTCAGTCGTTGAGAGTGCCAGCTTTCGTCTCCGATCTGATCTTCAGAGTCTCATCTCATCAACCGTTTTAGAGGAGCAACAGATGAACATCAAGCCGCTGTCGGACCGCGTCGTGATCAAGCCAGCCGAGGCCGAGGACATGAGCAAGGGCGGGCTGTATCTGCCCGATACCGCCAAAGAGAAGCCGCAGCAGGGTGAAGTCGTCGCCGTCGGCGAGGGCAAGACGGCCGATTCGGGCGAGCTGATCAAGCCGCAGGTCAAGGTCGGCGACAAGGTGCTCTACGGCAAGTATTCCGGCACCGAGATCAAGGTGGACGGCGACGATCTGCTGATCATGCGCGAGAGCGACCTGTTTGCCATCGTCGGCTGAGCCACCGGCTCGCCTCGCTGGACCGGTCGTTTTTCCTTTCCTGTGAACCCCAACTGAGAGATTCCACATGGCTAAGCTGATTTATTTCAACACCGAATCGCGCGATGCACTGAAGCGCGGCGTCGACAAGCTGGCCGACGCGGTCAAGGTGACGCTCGGGCCAAAGGGCCGCAACGTCATCATCGACAAGAAGTTCGGCGCCCCGACCGTGACCAAGGACGGCGTGACCGTCGCCAAAGAGATCGAGCTCGAGGACGTCGTCGAGAACATGGGCGCGCAGATGGTCCGTGAAGTCGCTTCCAAGACGAGCGACGTGGCTGGCGACGGCACCACGACGGCGACCGTGCTGGCCCAGGCCATCGTTCGGGAAGGGCTGCGGAACGTGACCGCCGGCGCCAACCCGATGGACCTGAAGCGCGGCATCGACCGGGCGGTCGAGGCCATCGTCGCTGGGTTGAAGGAGATCAGCCGCGACGTCGAGGGCAAGAAGGAGATCGCGCAGGTCGGGACCATCTCGGCCAACAACGACCAGAACATCGGCGACCTGATCGCGGAAGCGATGGAGCGGGTCGGCAAGGACGGCGTGATCACGGTCGAGGAAGCCAAGGGCACCGAGACCACGCTTGACGTGGTCGAAGGGATGCAGTTCGACCGGGGCTATCTCTCGCCGTACTTCATCACCAACGCCGACGCGATGACGACGGAGATGGACGATCCGTTCATCCTGATTAACGAGAAGAAAATCTCGTCGATGAAGGATCTGCTGCCGATCCTGGAGAAGGTCGCCCAGACCGGCAAGTCCATCGTCATCATCGCCGAGGACATCGAGGGTGAGGCGCTTGCGACGCTCGTCGTCAACCGACTGCGCGGCACGCTGAAGGTCGCCGCTGTCAAGGCGCCGGGCTTCGGGGATCGGCGCAAGGCCATGCTCGAGGACATCGCGACGCTGACCGGCGGGACGGTGATTTCGGAGGAGAAGGGCTACAAGCTGGAGAACGCGACGCTCGATTATTTGGGCCGCGCCTCCCGCATCGCCATCGACAAGGACACGACGACCATCGTCGAGGGTCGCGGTCAGGGCGATCAGATCAAGGCCCGCGTCGGCCAGATCCGCGCGCAGATCGAGACGACGACGTCCGATTACGACAAGGAGAAGCTGCAGGAGCGGTTGGCTAAGCTCGCCGGCGGCGTCGCGGTGCTGAAGATCGGCGCTTCGACCGAGGTCGAGATGAAGGAGAAGAAGGCCCGTGTCGAGGACGCGCTACACGCGACCCGCGCGGCCGTCGAGGAAGGGATCGTGCCGGGCGGTGGCGTGGCGTACCTGCGGGTCATCAACCGTTTGGACGATGTCAAGACCGAGAACAACGACGAGAAGACGGGTGTCCAGATCATCCGCCGCGCTCTTGAGGAGCCGCTGCGTCAGATCGTGACCAACGCCGGACTGGAAGGCTCGGTCATCGTCAACCGCGTCAAGGAAGGGTCAGGCGACTTCGGTTTCAACGCGCGGACCGAGGAGTACGGCAACCTGTACGAGCAGGGCGTGATCGACCCGACCAAGGTCAGCCGCTCGGCCTTGCAGAACGCCGCGTCCGTCGCCAGCCTGCTGCTGACGACCGAGGCGGTCATCGCCGACAAGCCGGAGCCGAAGGAGTCGGCCGGGGCCGGTGGTGGGATGGGCGGCATGGGCGGCGGCATGGGCGGAATGTACTGATTCGGCGCTTTGCCGTCAGCGATCCGCAGCAAGAAGGGCGGGCCTCCCAACCGGGAAGCCCGCCCTTCGTCTTTTGGTCGGGGTTGAATCGGGCAGCGCCGGTGGCTACCTTGTATCCACACGCACAGAGGTCGCGATGCACACGAAAATCATTCGGATCGGCAACTCGCAGGGGATTCGCATCCCCAAACCGCTGCTCGTTCAGAGCGGGTTGGGCGAGGAAGTCGAGATCGAGGCGGAATCGGGACGGATCGTCATTCGCGCCGCCTCGCACCCGCGTCAAGGCTGGGCCGACGCCTTTCGGTCGATGGCGGCGCACGGCGACGACGGGTTGCTCGATGGCGCCGCGAATCCAAGTGGCTGGAACGAGGTGGAACGGAGTCCGCGACATGGAGCTTGAGCAGTTCTTTAGAGACTTTCAGGATCATCTGGCTCCGCGACTCGATACCTACGAGCAGGCCATTTACCTTTATCTCTTTCGACATACACGTTTCATTGGTCTCAATGAAGCAATTATTGGCTTCAAGTCCGCCAGACGTCGCATGGCTTGTGGCATTGGCGAGAAGGGAAAGCCGATGTCTGAGAACACAGCCTACGAAAAACTCAGGTCACTTGAGGAGAAGAAATGCATCAATATCTTGGATAGTACTCGCGAGGGTCGAACAATTCGCCTTTACCTTCCGTCTGAAATCCAAGGTGTTGTGGTAAACAGCACCCCCGTTTCGCTCATGGATATCGAGACAGAGGACTTCTTCGAATCTGCGGAAAATCGGAGTAGAATATTGATGCGTGAGCAGCATCGCTGCTTCTATTGCCGTCACCAACTTAATCGAGAAAATTACGTCATTGAGCACGTTGTGTCTCGTCCAAGTGGCAATAATACATATCGTAACGTCGTCGCAGCGTGCAGGCGGTGCAACAACCGGAAAGGGCCAATGGATGTCAAGGATTGGCTTCGCACATTGCATCGAGAAGAATTTCTGGGAGATGACGAATTTCAGCAGCGTATCTCACAGGTCGATAGTCTGCGCGCCGGTGACCTCAAACCACCGCCTATTGCTGGCTGACAAGAGCCTGTAGTTAATTACATTCGGTTGCCCTGATCACGGCAGATCGGCGGTGAGCAGGGCGGCGCCGAAGACGCCGGCGGAGTCGCCGAGGGTGGGGCGGAGGATCGGCGTCGTGAACGGGTGCGTGAAGACACCGGCCGCGACGGCCGACCGGGCTTCGTCGCCGTAGAGCGCGTCGATCTGGCCGACCCCGCCGCCCAAGACGACGGCGTGCGGGTCGAGCAGGTTGATCACCGGCGCCAGTGCTTGGCCGAACCAAGTCGTCAGTCGCTCAACCGTCGCCCGCGCCGCATCGTCCGTGTGGGCCTTCGCGACGATCTCGCGCAGCGGTCGTCGGGTGCCGGTTCGGTCGGCGTAGAACCGTTCGAGTGCCGGACCCGACAGGATCGTTTCGACGCAGCCGCGCTTGCCACAGTAGCACGGCGCGCCGTCGGGATCGAGCACGGAATGGCCCCACTCGCCCGCGCTGCCGTGCCGACCGGGCAGCACACGGCCCCCGGCGACGATGCCACCACCGACGCCGGTGCCGAGAATGACGCCGAAAACGGTTGGCAGGCCCGCCGCCGCGCCGAGCGTTGCTTCGGCGAGCGCGAAACAGTTGGCGTCGTTGGCGAGCGCGACCGAGATGCCGAGTCGGCGCTCCAAATCGTCGTGCAGGCGGCGACCGTTGAGCGCGGTCGTGTTGGCGCCGCGCATCGTTCCGTTCGCCGGATCGAGCGTCCCCGGCGTGCCGATCCCGAGCCGACTTGGTCGCTCGCCCAACTCGTCGGCGACAAGGCCGACGAGCGTTGCGATTCGGTCGAGAATGTGATCGTAGCCGCCGTCCGCTTCGGTCGGAAGCCGCTGCCGGGCGAGCGACTCGGCGTCGGGACCGAGCACGACGGCCTCAATTTTCGTCCCACCGAGGTCGATCCCCCAGAGCCGATTGCTCATCGAAGCAGCGTGATCCGTTGCGTCTGCCGCAGATCGCCGCTCGTCAGCCGGACCAGATAGACGCCTGACGGCAGTCCGCTCGCGTCGAACGTCGCAGTGTGCAGTCCGGCCGATTGGCGTTCATCGACCAGCGTGCGGACCCGCCGACCGAGCGCGTCGAATACCTGTAGTTGGACTTGGCTGACAGCTGATAGCTGATAGCGGATCGCCGTCGTTGGATTGAACGGGTTCGGCGATGCGGGCAGGAGCGCGAACGTCGTCGGCCGACCCGGCTCGTCGGTCACGGCGTCGGTCGCTGGCGCGTTGTGGAACAGGTAAGTGGCCGGGATGATCGCCTGGGCCATCGTCGGACTCGACCAGCCGAGCTGCGCGACGGCGCCGAGCGTGTGCTCGTAGAACTCCATCCGAACCGCATACCTCTGCCCGGCGACGAGCGGCACCGATGCGCGGTAGGCCGTCGGCCCCTGGTCGCGCCAGCCGTCGATGATCTGTTTTTCGTCGATCCACAGCCGCACGCCGTCGTCGGCGGTGGCGATGAAGGTCACGGTTTCGGTTGAAGGCGCTTCGACCTGACCGGTCCAGCGGACGGAAAAGTTGTCGCTCGGGATGCCAGCCATCGGCACGCCGTTGCCCCAATCGAAGTTGATCTGCGGGTCGATCCGCGACAGGCTCGGTCCTGACAGGTCAATCGTCGAGAAATACGCGCCCTCCAACCCGCCCGACGACGCGCCGACCGTGATGTAGCTGTTTCGCTGGTTGATCGCGATGCCGCCCGAGCCGGTGACCGTCAGCCGAACGGTGTAGCGGCCGTCGGCGGCGTAGAGGTGCGTCGGGTTGCGCTCGCTGCTCGTCGTGCCGTCGCCGAACTCCCACGCCCACGCGGTCGCGCCCGGCACGTTCGACCGGTCGGTGAACCGGACCGTCGCCGGGGCGGCGGCGAAGCGGACATCGGCGCTGAAATCGGCCGTGCCGACGAAGCGAATCCGCAGCACGCGGGCGCCGGCGTCGATGGGCGAGGTGTAATCGGTGTCCTTGTAGAGATCGGAGAAATACAGCCCGCCCGGTCCGGCCGCGAGCGCAGAGACGGACGCCTTGCCGCTGCCGCTGTAGTGGATCAAGCTCGTCGGGCCGCTGACGCGGTTGCCCGCGCCGTCGAGGACGAACTCGGTGATCCGCTTGCCGTTGGACTGCGGACCGGTCGCCCACGTCGCGCCGCTCTCGGTGACGAAGGCGTGATCCTGCACCTCGGCCGGGAAGCCGCTGCCGCTGAACGTTTGCGGCTGAACGAACGCGATGTTGACCGGCGCGACCGGCTGCGTCCAGTTGAACAGCGCTCGCGTCGTCAGCGAACTGGCCGAGCCGTCCCAGCCGTAGCTCGCGCCGCCGACGACTTTGGCGAACCGGTCGTTGGCGTCGGGACCGTTCTCGACCTCGTAATGAAACCCGTCCGATGCCCGCCACGCGCCGCCGAACGGGTTGCGGAAGCCGTAAGCGAAGATGTAATCTCGGGCGCTGATCCCGTCGGCCGCGTTGTAGAACGGGTTGTCCGTCGGCGCCGAGCCGTCGGGGTTGAGCCGCAGCATCTTGCCGCGAAACGACGACAGGTTCAGCGCACGGGTGGCGTCGAACCCGTCGCCCATGTGGACATAGAGCTTGCCGTCGGGGCCGAATGTGACGTTCGAGATGAAGTGCGACTGGCCCTGCGACTCGCCGCGCATATCGAGCAGGATCGTTTGGGTTGCGCTGGTCAGCCCGCCGTCGGTCGAGTGGAAGCGGACGACCTTCGGGTAATGCGGCCCGTTGGGCGGCGCACCGTCGTAGAGCATCCCCACGATCAGGTCGCCGGTCGCGGCCTCGACGGCGATGCCGGACAGCCCTTGCTCGCCGGTGCCGGGGAAGAAACCGGTCGGGTTGAAGTTGAGCAGCCCGCTGACGTAGGTCGAAACCGTTCCGTCGTTGCGGACGACCTTGATCGCGCCGTAGAGTTCGGTCACATAAAACAGCGGGTCGCTCGGCGCCGAACCGGGCGTCGGGACAAACGCGATGTTGACCGGCAACTGGAACCCGCCAGCGAAGACCTCAACCGCGTAACCGGGCTGATCGACGGCCCACGGCACCGGCGATCCCTGGGCGAGTCGGCTGAAATCAGGCGTCGTACTGGTCAGATCAGCCGCGTACGAAGCGCCGTCGGCGGCGATCCAGTAGCCGAGCGAGCCGCCAGCCGGGATGCGGACGGTCGGCAGATAGATCGTCCGGTCGAGCCCTTCGTCGTCGGTGAACGTCAGCCGCGTGACCGGCAGGGCCAGTTCAGCCGATTGGGCCGTCAGCACAACTCGGACCGGGCTGTGGGCGGTTAGTGGCGCCGGGTTCGTGACGGTCGGCGCGTCGCTGCCGGTGCCGTCCAACCGCAGCAGCGGCTGTCCGTCGGCTGACTCGAGCCGAAGCGCGGTCCCGGTCGGCAGCGCGGCCAGCCGACCCGTTTCGTCGCGCAGTGTCGGTGTTGGCGTGTCGGCCACGTCGGCGAGGGCGAGCGGGAACAACTGGCCCAGCGGTCCGGTGCGGAAGAAGCGCTCGCTGAACGGACTCCACAGCCCGGTCTGGTCGCGGTGCCGGATGCGGAGGCGATAATCCAGATTGGGTTTTAACTCGCGCCGACCGCTGTACGACCCGAGAAACGTCCCGTCGCCGAAGTGCGTGTGGAGCTTCTCGCCGCCGCCGATGCAGCTCGTCAGCCAGACCCGCTCGGCCGGGCTGACCGTCCAGATCTCGAAATCGGAGCACTGATGCGTGTCGCCGGGATCGGGGTCCACCATCGGCTCGGTCGCCATGTGGACATCGCTCGGGTTGAGCACCTCGCCGTCGCGGCCCGGCTCAAGAATCACCGGCGCCAGCGGCGGGTTCTGCGCCCAGACGCGACCGGCGACGAGGCAGAGGGCAAGCACAATCGCGGAAACACGCATGGCAACTTGGGTTTGAGAAACGGCAAACGCTACGGCTGGAGTCGGGCGCCGACGCGAGCGGGACGGTCATACACAGAAAAAGCGGCTTTCTCAATGTACGGTGCTTCGCCATCAATCACGACGCTTACGCGGCATGGATTGCACTTTGGCGATGATCGCAGGCTCAAAACGACGGAGCCGCATCGCCCGTTTGAGGGGGGATACGGCTCCGTTATCGTTGGCAGATCAATTGGCCCAGACGCTCAGAACTTGTAGTGGCGGTAGGTTTTGCCCGGACAGTAGCTCAAACCGTAAAAGCCATTTGGGGAGGTCAAATACAATCTCGCTGCTACCAATGAGCCTGGATCGCGGCCACCGATGCTTTTCATTCGGATCATGAGGTTGGGTCCGGCTGGATTGCCTCCGATACGACAACTCCTGGTCGAAGGCTCATACCAAGCTTCATCCAGCACCAGAAACCTTTGCAGATATGCAAAGAAATCGTTCAGGTTGTGCGGGTCCGGCTCACTGATAACGTCTCCGCTGAAGTAACCCCCGACATAAGCATAGTAGGAGTCTGAAAAAACTGTTGTGTCGGGCAATTGCTCAATTCCGACCAGATCATAGCGGTAACCCGATTCCTCCTCTTGTGGAGAGCAGCCGCTCAGAATGCCAGACGAAATCAGCCCGAGAATCGAGGCGAGCGCATGGGGGCGGAATCGCTTCTTAGACATCATCATTGTGGGGTAAGTCGGGCACCAGCGCGGACGGGGACGGTCAGGCGGTTGGCGCGCGGCGGGATCGGGCAGGAGTAGCGGTGGCTGTAGGCGCAGGTCGGTTGATAGGCGAGATTGAAGTCGAGCGTCACCGTCGATCCGGTCGGGATGCGGGCGTCCAAATAGCGACCGCCGCCGTAGGATTCGCGCCCGCTGGTCCCGTCGGTGAACGGGACGAGCAGGTAATCCTCGTAGCCCGGCTGGCTCGACACGGCTTCACTTCGGTAAACCGTCAGCGTCTGCGGCTTGCCGCCCAGCATGAATGCGAGCGTGCCGTAGGCAAGGTACGGTCGCGGCGTGCCGGTCGAGGTGGCGAGCGTGACGGCGCGGCGTTCGTGAATCGGCGTGAACCGAGCCTCGACGCGATACGTCGAATCAATCGGGAAGA
The DNA here is from genome assembly GCA_038233775.1 of Bacteroidota bacterium. Lineage (GTDB taxonomy): Bacteria > Bacteroidota > JBBSVG01 > JBBSVG01 > JBBSVG01 > JBBSVG01. The sequence continues at coordinate 11,022 of JBBSVG010000025.1, forward strand.
ACGCCAATCCGGTGAAGGCGCGCAATTCGGTCCGGTCGAGCGGCGAGGTGGCCGGGTCGATGAACTCGCGCTGAGACGCCGCCCGAGCGAGTTGAATCGACCGCACATACGCCGGTTGCGCGGCGGCGGGCGTCGCGACGAGCAGCAGCAGCAGGAGGCGCAGGTGGCGGA
>JBBSVG010000026.1:0-11048 GCA_038233775.1 Bacteroidota bacterium
CCGGAGGAGATCGTCGTCGCGGCCGAGGCTGGCTGGTTCGTCCCAGCGGGCGATTGGTCGGGCTACACGTTCCAGCCCATCGACGATCAGCCGTCGGTCGAGTTTCGCAAGGAAGGCGACGGGTCGCTCGACGCAGACGGCCGGTTCACGGTTGAAGCGAAACCCGAGCTGCCGAACGATGGGCGACCGAAAACCATCACCATCGAGGCGAGCGTCACCGATCCGGCCCGGCAGGCGTTGTCGGGTCGGGCGACGGTGCTGGTTCATCCCGGCCTGTTCTATTTGGGCGTCAAACTGCCCGAGCGGTTCGGCAAATCCGGCGAGCCGCTGACGGCGCAACTCGTGACGGTCACGCCCGACGGCAAGCCGGTCGTGGGCAAACAGGTGCGCTGGACGCTGACCCGAACGACGATCCGGCCGGTGCCGCTGCCGCGACCGGAGCACATCGACGGCCAGACGTTCATGATCAACGGGCAGGAGATGATGCAAGCCGACACGACCGTCGCGACGGGCACCGCGACGACCACAAAGGCGCCGGTCCCGGTTCGCGCCACGCCCGACGAGGCCGGCGCCTACCGCTGGGCGTTCGAAACCACCGACGAGCGCGGCAACCGACTGGCGACCGGCGTCTATGCGTGGGTGACGGGATCGGGCGGCTCGCCGTGGTGGTCGCGCGGCGATCAGTTGGAGTTGAAACTCGACCGGGACAGCTACCGACCGGGACAGACGGCCAAGCTGTTGATCCCGAACCCGTTCCCCGACGGCGCCCGTGCGCTCGTCACGATTGAGCGGCGCGGGATTCATCTGCGCCGGACGATGGCACTGACCGGTTCGGCGCCAGTCGTCGAGTTGCCCATTGGGGCCGCGATGGTGCCGAACGTGACCGTCAACGTCGTCCTGTTCCGGGGACTGACCGCCGCGCCCGAGGCCGACGAGGCGAACGATATCCTGCGGACGGGTCAGGTCGATCTCGCCGTCGATGCGTCGAGCCGCCACCTGCGCGTCGAGGTCACGGCCGACAAACCGAAGTACGAACCGGGCGAGACGGCCACGCTGACGATCTCGACGAAAGATTCGACGAGCGGACGCGGCGTTGCGGCCGAGGTCACGCTCGCCGTCGCCGACCGGGCCGTGCTCTCGCTGATCGACTACACGCTGCCCGATCCGTTCGCCACCTTCTACTCGCCCGAAGGCAGCCAGGTGTCGGGCAACGACCTGCGGAATACGCTGACGCTGCCGCACACGCTCCGCCAGTTAGGCGCCAACGTCGGGCCGGGGAACTCGAATGTAGTGCTGACCAGCGATGGTGGGATCGTGCAGGCTGAGGGCGCCAGAATGCGCGGCGATATGGCGGTAACGGCTATGCGGCCGATGGTCGAGACAAACGCGACCAGTTCGAGGATTTTGATGGCGAAGGACGCGAGCGCGGGCGGCGGCGAGGCGGCGGTGCAGATTCGCGAGTTCTTCCGCTCGCTTGCGCTCTGGAACCCGACCGTTCGGACCGACGCGGCCGGGCGGGCAACGGTCACGTTCAAGCTGCCGGACAACCTGACGACGTTTCGGGCGATGGCCGTCGCCGCTTCGCCGGATCAGTTCGGCCGCGCGACGCTCGATCTGGTCGTGCAGAAACCGTTGCTCGCCGTCGCCAGCTTGCCGCGCTTCGCCCGAGTCGGCGACCGCTTCACCGCCGGGATCGTCCTGACGAACCGGACCGGCGCCGCCGGAACCGCAACCGTTCGGGCCGTCGCAACCGGACTCGGCTTGACCGGACCGGCCGAGCAACAGATCGCGCTGGCCGATGGCGAATCGAAGGAGATCGCCTTCGGCTGGGCGGCCGGAGCGGTCGGCACGGCCAACGTCACGATCACGGCTCGGTTGGGCGCGAAAAGCGACGGCGTCGTGACGCGCTTCCCGGTCGTCGAGCCGCGTGTGAGCGAAACGGTCGCCACGTTCGCCAGTTCGGCCAGCGACGCGACCGAGACGATCCGCATCCCGAGCGACATCTATCCGAACCTCGGCGGCGTCGCCGTCACGCTCGCCTCGACGGGGTTGGTCGGGCTGAACGAGAACGTCCAATACCTGTTCAACTACCCGTATGGCTGCTTGGAGCAGCGGATGAGCGCCATCCGGCCGATGCTCGTCGGCGGCGATCTGGTCCGACAGTTCGGCCTCGTCCCGACCGAGTGGACCGACTATCGGCAGACCGTCCAAGCGACGCTCGATGAGGTCAAATCCTTCCAGCGCGATGACGGCGGCCTGAGCTACTGGAAGGATGCCGACCGGAGCAGCCCGTTCGTCAGCGCGTATGTTTTGTTGACGCTGGCCGAGGCACAGTCGGCCGATTATCGCGTCGATGCCGACGTGCGCGACCGGTTGATCGGCTACATCGACCAGCTTTCCAAGCAACAGACGCCGCCCGAGGAATACAAATACTACGGCGCGGCGTGGAACGACGTGCGGGCGCACATGGTCCACGCGCTGTCGGCGAACGGCAAGCGCACGTCGGTGGTCCGCGACGCGCTGGCCGGTCAGTTCGACAAGCTGACGCCGTTCTCGCTCGCCGAGATCCTCCACGGCGCCGCTGTCGATCACGATGCCGCCCAAACAGCCGAGCTTCGTCGCCGGTTGATGAACACGATCAAGACCGAGCCGACCCAAGCGCACTTCGAGGCGCCAACTTCGGAGCCGTACCGCTGGATCTTCGAGAGCGACGTGCGGACGACGGCCGTCGTGCTCGACGCGCTGATCGCCTCAACTTCCGGCGAGCAACCGCAGGCCGACAAGGTGGTGAACTGGCTGATGGCCGAGCGGAAGCGGGCCGGTCGCTGGCCGAACACGCAGGACAACGTTTGGGTCTTCCGCGCCCTGACCCGCTATTTCAACCGCTACGAACGCGACGAACCGGCGTTCACCGCGACGGTTCGGGCCGAGCAGAAAGAGCTTTTCAAAGCAACCTTCACCGGCCGGACGCTGAAAACCGCGAGCGACACGCTGCGTTTCGACGGCCAAAAGCCGGGCAGCGCCGTTGCGCTCGCCTTCGGCAAGACCGGTCCGGGCCGACTCTACCGGACCGTGCGGATGCGCTATTTCCCAACCCACCCGGCCGACACGCGCAGCGAAGGCTTTACGATCACCCGCGAAACGGCGCTCGTCGATTCCGCTCGCGGCGCCTCGCGCAAGCCGGGCGAGTACCGCGCTGGCGATCTCGTGCGCGTCACGTTGCGCGTCACGACGCAGCAAGGCCGCCACTTCGTCGCCGTGGACGACGGGCTGCCGGCCGGATTCGAGGCGGTCCAGACGGGATTCGTCACCAGTTCGCAGGACGAGATTCAGCGCGGATTGAACGAAACTGACGGCGGCGGGCGATTCTACCGGCCGTGGTGGCTGATGGGCGGCTTCAACCACGTCGAGCAGCGCGACGACCGCGTTGTCCTGTTCGCCGATTACCTTCCGGCTGGGACGCACACGCACTCGTACCTCGTCCGCCTAACCACGCCCGGCCAATTCGACCGCCCGGCCGCGACCGTCGAGGAGATGTACACGCCCGAGATCTTCGGCCGCACGTCAAGCGAGACGATCACAGTTCGGTAGGCGGCAGAAAGCCCCGGCACGGTCCTTTCGGAGCGGCCGGGGCTTTGACTATCAGCGAGACCTTGCCTTGTCGTTCACCCTGCACCAAACCGATGGCGGCGCCCGAGCGGGCACCCTCACGACCGACCACGGCGACATCCCGACGCCGATCTTCATGCCGGTCGGCACCCGCGCGACGGTCAAATCGGTCCAGCCGCGAGACGTGCGCGAACTCGGCGCGAAGGTCATCCTCGGCAACACCTATCATCTGTACCTCCGCCCCGGCGCCGAGATTCTTCGGGCTGGCGGCGGACTGCACCGGTTCATGTCGTGGGACGGGCCGATCCTGACCGATTCGGGCGGGTTTCAGGTGTTTTCATTGTCGCCGCTGCGGAAGCTGACCGAGCAGGGCGCCGCGTTTCAGTCGCACATCGACGGCAGTCGCCACCTGTTCACGCCCGAGAGCGTCGTCGCGATGCAGCGCGACATCGGTTCGGATATTATGATGGTGCTCGACGAATGTCCGCCGGGCACGTCGTCTTGGTCGTATGCGAAAACCTCGCTTGAACTGACGACTCGCTGGGCGGCCCGTTGCTGGACCGCGTTCGAGGCGAGCAAACCGCGCTACGGCCACCGGCAGATGCTCTTTCCCATCGTCCAGGGCGCGACGTTCGACGATCTGCGCCGCGAGAGCGCGTCCCAGTTGATGGACCTTGCGCCGTGGCCGGGCGTCGCGATTGGCGGCCTCAGCGTCGGCGAGCCGACCGAGGTCATGTACCGCGTGCTCGACGGGCTGATGCCGCTCTTGCCGACCGACCGGCCGCGTTACCTGATGGGCGTCGGCACGCCGGAGAACCTGCTGGAGGGGATCGAACGCGGCGTCGATCTGTTCGATTGCGTCATGCCGACGAGGAATGCGCGCAACGGAACCGTCTTTACCAGCACCGGCAAGATCCACCTGAAGAACGCCGCGTTGAAGGCCGATTTCGGTCCGCTCGACCCCGACTGCGGCTGCGCGACCTGCCGGACGCATTCGCGTGCGTATCTTCGACACCTGTTCACGGTCGATGAAACGCTCGGCCTGACGCTGGCGACGATCCACAATCTGCATTTCTACCTCGCCCTCGTGGCCGAGGCCCGGACGCACATTCTCGTCGGAACCTTTGCCGCGTTCAAGCGCGAGACACTGGCCCGGATGCGCCCCGTCCGGGCGATTTCCCCCACACTTTCCTGATTCCCATGCTCAACCTGCTTTTGATGACCCCGCAGCCCGGCCAGAACCCGCTGATGACGTTCGCGCCGCTGGTGCTGGTCTTCGTCGTGTTCTACTTCTTCATCATCCGGCCGCAGCAGAAGCGGTCCGCCGACCGAACCAAGCTGATCGATTCGCTGGCGAAAGGCGAGAAGATCATCACAGTCGGCGGGATGTACGGCACGGTCGTCGGGTTCGAGGGCGACAACAACAAGATTCTGCTCGTCGAGATCGCGCCGCGCACGCTGGTCAAGATGGAGCGCTCGGCCATCTCGTCGATCATTCGCGGCGGCGTGACGACGAGCGCACCGGCGGCCTGATTTCCGTTCTTGAAAATCGGTGTGAGGTAAGCCGCTCTCCGTTCGTGGTGAGCTTGTCGAATCCATGAACGGAGCCGCCGCACACTTTCATCCCATAGAATTCGGTTGGATCGAGGGCGGGGCACGGTGCCTCGCCCTTTTTTTGGCGCGGAACCCGTTTTGCAGACGGTCGCCGCCGAACCGAATCTGCCGCCTTCTGCACCTGACACCGAATCGCCATGGGTCCGTTTGCCGCCATCGAGGACGCGATTGCCGATATTCGCGCCGGCAAGATGCTCATCGTCGTCGATGATGAAGACCGGGAAAACGAGGGCGACTTCATCTTCGCCGCCGAGAAGGTCACGCCCGAGCACGTCAACTTCATCGCCCGACACGGTCGCGGCCTGATCTGCGCGCCGCTGACCCGAGAACGGGCGCACGAGTTGGGCCTCGATCTGATGGTCGATACCAACACGGCGCTGCACCAGACGCCGTTCACCGTGTCCGTCGATTACGCCATCGGCACCACGACCGGCATCTCGACCGCCGACCGCGCTGCGACGATTCGGGCGCTTGCCGATCCTGATTGCGAGCCGCACCATCTGGCCCGACCGGGGCACATCTTCCCGCTCCGCGCCGTCGAGGGCGGCGTGCTGCGTCGGGCCGGACACACGGAAGCATCGGTCGATCTGGCCCGGCTGGCGAAGCTGCGGCCGGTCGGCGTGCTGTGCGAGATTCTGAACGAGGACGGGACGATGGCCCGGCTGCCCGACCTGATCGAGTTGGCCGAGCGGTTCGGGATGAAGCTGATCACGATCCGCGATCTGATCGCCTACCGGGTGAGCAAGGACCGCTTGGTCAACCGCGTCGTCTCGGTCACCATGCCGACCAAGTTCGGCCTCTTCGACCTGCACGCGTTCACCTCGTCGATTGACGACAAAACGCACCTTGCGCTCTCGCTGGGCGATCTGGACGCGACCGACGGTCCGGCGCCGCTGGTTCGGGTTCACTCGCAGTGCATCACCGGCGACATCTTCGGCTCGCTCCGCTGCGACTGCGGCGACCAGTTGGCCGCCGCGATGCGTCAGGTTTCGGCCGCCGGTCGCGGCGTGGTCGTGTACATGCGGCAGGAAGGGCGCGGAATCGGGCTGGTCAACAAGCTGCGCGCCTACCAGTTGCAGGACGAGGGCAAGGACACCGTCGAGGCGAACGAAGCGCTCGGTTTCGCCGCCGACTTGCGCGACTACGGCGTCGGCGCCCAGATTCTGCGCGACTTGGGCATCACTCGGATGCGGCTGCTGACGAACAACCCGACCAAGATCGTCGGCCTGAGCGGCTACGGGCTCGAGATCACCGAACGCATCCCACTCGAGATGGACGCCAACACGGTCAACCAGCGCTACCTCGAAACCAAGCGCGACAAGATGGGCCACCTGATTCTCGGCGACACCGACGGCCACGACGCGATCCTCCGCGACGTGCTTGGGGCAAAATAGCTGACAGAACGGACGCTGTCGGCTATCAGCTATCAGCCGTCAGCTCACGGCAAGAGAGCCCCGCTGGGTCTCCGGTTGAACCATCAACGGAACCACCGCCGCTCTGTGTCATCATTCGGCCATCTGCACGTCTTTCTATCGCTCCGAGCGACCCTATCTTTCAGGACCGCACCCTCGGTGCGCTGCTCGATCAGCCGCCATCAAACCCACCCCACATGAGTTCTCCGGCCCTTCTCCCCTCGACCCGGCCCCTACGCCGACGAGGCGTCTTCGGTGCTCCGACCGGCGCCGCGCTGTGTCTGCTCGTCCTCTGCCTGCTGATGGCGGGGTGCAGCGATCTGGTGTACGAACCCAGCGGCGAGAATCCGGTCGATCCCACCGCCGTCGCCCCTGACCTGACGCTGAACCTCAACGACACCCGCGACACGATTCGGGTGTGGGGCTCGCTCCAGCTCGTCTATGAAGCGACCAACATCGGCTATCCGGTGCTCGCCACCCGGCTCCTGATCGACGGGCAGGTAATTCAGGAGACGGGTGGCGCGGGCGGCGCGGTCATGGTGGACACCCGACAGTTCAGCACCGGCAGCCACTCGATTCAACTCCAGGCGCTGGTCCGCTCCGGCTCCGGCTCCGTCGCCGATGCGGTCGGGATCGAGGTGATCCCCGCGCAACGACAATGGACGCTGGTGGTGGACAACCGGGTGCCGGTCGCCGTCGCGCCCACCGTCCAAGTGACGGCAGCGGGCGCGGTGGTGAGTTGGCCCGCCTACCGGACATTCGCCTTTCAGGGCTATGACCTCTATCGCCACCCGGACCCGCTACAGCCCAACCAGCGGGTGCTCGTGGCAACGATCACCGACCCAAACCGGACGAGTTGGACGGACACCATGTTCTTCGGCCCAGCCGTCGGGTACAGCTATGCGATCCGGGCCGCCGACAAAACGGCAACCAGCAATCGCGTCGATGTCAGCGTCCCCACGCCCGACCTGATCGAGGCGACGCCGGTGGGTCGAGGGGTGCGGCTCCGGTGGACGCGCAGCCCCTTCGCCCGGTTTGGTCGCTACCGTCTGCTCCGCGTCTCGGCGCTGAACGGCGAATCGCCCTCGATCTACGACGGACGAACGATAGCGGCGTTCTCATCGGCGGACAGCACGACCTACACCGACACGACCCAAGCGTTCGGCGTCTCCTACCGCTACCAGTTGGTCATCGAGGCGACCGACGGCGCAACCCTCTACGGCGCAACCCGCCCAACGTTCGCGTTGGGACAGCGTATCCCCAGCTTCAGATACTCGGCACCGGTTGGGTCTCAGCAAGCGGTGAATCTTTTGTCCGCCAGTAGCGACACCACCTCACGGTTAAACCTGCAATCCTTGACCGTTGAACGAACGTACCCGGCGTTTGTCAGCGTGTCGCCCGATGGCAACCGAGCCGCGACCGTCGCCCCGATCACCGCTCAGACGGTGCTGGTGGACCCCAACACGTTCGCCCCGTTGAAGCAACTGAGCCTGCGTACCACTCTCGGTCTCCAGCCCGACAGTTGGTATCAGGGCGCCCCACCCTTTTTGGGCAACGAGGGACCGCTGGTGTACAACGAGCTTCAGTTCAGCGGCGTGACGGTCTATTTCGGGCGGAAGGTGGCTGCCTTCGATCCCGTCACCGACCGCACCATCGCGACGATGACCACTCCACCGCCCGGCGAGAGTTCGGTCAGCGTTCAGGCAATCTCCTCGTCTGGCCGCTTCGCCATCATCAACAGAGCCTACCTGTATCGCATCGATGCATCGGGCTTCCGCATGGTCCAAGCAGCGCCGGTACCGGTGGACAACTGGGGCATGCTACAGTTTCTGCCGACCGACGATCTGCTGCTCCGGCTCAACCCGAACCGGCTGACCGTGTTTCGGAGCGAGGATCTGACGCTGGTGTCGGATGTGGCCCTCCCGGCGACGTTGCGCGAGTTGCACTACGACCCGATCAGCGGACTGGTCGGCGGCGTCAACGAGGCCGCCGGTCGGTTTGAAGCGTATCGGTTGCAGAGCGGTGAGCAGGTGCTGTCGGTTCCCGTTGCAGTGGGCAGCAATGTGATCTATCGGCTGGCCGGCTCCGTTCTGCTCAGCAATCAGGGCTGGGCGCTGCGCCTGACGCCGTGATCCGCTTCAATCGGCCCCTAAAACCCACCCACCCGCTCATGTCCATCAGAACAACGCTGACGCTGGCGCTGGCCGGGATCGGCTGCATCCTCATGGCCTCGGCTCCGGGAGCGGCCCAGACGACGGTCCGCATCCGGGGCAGCTTCAATCGGTACAGCCTGCGGGCGCTGCACGTCGCCCAGCAACGGACCGAGGCCGACGCGCAGACCGCCGGATTCCGCTACGCCAAAGCGGTGGACACCTTCCCGGATCACACAGGAGTGCAGATTGAAGCCCTAGTGCCGCTCTCCGGCGCCGTGTCCCTCATCGGCAGCATCGGCTATGGCTCGACCGGCGGACGCATCCATCAGTTGGACTACTCGGGCGAGTTGCGGCTCGACCAACGGCTGTCCCACTGGTCGGGGAGCACCGGGATCGAGGCGGTTCCGCTGAAACAAGGGCCGCACAGCATCCGGCTGACCCTCAGCCTGGTTGCACTGGCGACCTCGATGAAAGACGAGTCATTGATCCGCGTTCTCGACGAGTCGCATCAGGAGACGACCAAGCTCATCTCCAGCGACGCGGGGATTGAGGTTGGTGCAGCGTACCAGATCAGCGTCGGCCCTGTCTCGCTCAACGCCCGTGGCGCTCTGCTGGCGGCAACCGGCCGACCGCTGCACCTGTCGGACAACGACAAGGCCCAACTGTACGATTCGGGCGGCGATCCGGTGGGGGCCAACTGGAGCGGCAGTCGGCTGAGCATCGGGATGGGCTACACCTTTTAGGCGACGGCTCCAGCCTCGGCCTCCGACGAGAGCGCCGCGATCATCCGTCTATCTCCTCAACTTCCGCGCACGCCGACGCCCGGCTTCAGCGGTGAATTCGACCGCGAACATTAAAAAACCCCGGTGGACCGAAGTCCGCCGGGGTTGTCCTGCTCAGCAGTCAAGGTAGCCGCCGGTGCGAACCGGATCAGGCACGCGCCTCCAACACAAGGCACACCCCATGACGGGTTACAACCGACGCAGCCGTTGGACTGGCTGTAGACATGGGATCACCTCCTCGTTTGGTCTTGTGGGCGGACTGGCATTTTCGGGGATCGCGGCGCGGGGTCAGGGTCCAGCTCACCTGCCCGCCTCCCGGACATCGACCCCATTTCTGGGGCCGCAGGAAAGATAATCGGTCCATCCGGCGAATGCAATGGTACTGCTCAAAAAAACAGCGCTGCCGACCGCCGATCAGCTCGTCCGCTGGCTCGCCGAGCGACTACCCGACCCCGGCGACGACGTGCCGATTTGCTATCAACGCGGCGCCGAGCGGCCGATTCGTCGGCTCGCTCTCGCGCTTGATCCCGCCGACGCCGTTGCGGTCGAGGCTGACGCGCTGTTTCTGCACCGCCCGTTCGGGTTCGAGCCGCGCCCCGAGCTGACCGTGCTGGCGTCGCACGGTGGCTTCGACCGGCACCTGACGACCGGGTTCAACCGTCCGCTGGCCGACGCGCTCGGGCTGAATTATCTGCAACCGGTCACACGCGACGGCCGCCCCATCGGGATGACCGGCGAGTTAGCCGAACCGAGTGTGTGGCCCGATCTGATCGCCCGGCTCGACGTGCTGTTCGGCGGGATCGAAGCGACGATCTTGCCGCGCACACCGACCGTCCGGCGGATTGCCGTGATGAGCGCGATGACGGCGGCGCTGGTCGAATCAGCCGTCGCAGACGGCGTCGAGGCGTATCTGACGGGTCAGATTCGAGCGCCGGGACGGGCGGCGGCGGAACGGCTCGGGCTGGGCGTCGTCGCCATCGGCCATCGGCGCTCGGAGGCGTGGGGACTCGGCCAACTCGCCCGCGAACTCGCCGCCGCGTTTCCCGGCCTTGAGGTGTCCGTGCTCGGGCGCCGAACCGTGTGGCGGCGGTCGGCGTTGTAGCGAAAAAGCCACCGCCATGACTGACGACACCCGCCGCGCCCGCGATCTGGTCATGCGCTATGGCTGGAACGCGACGGCCTATCAGATCCTCAACCCCGGCATCCGCTTCTGGTTCGCGCCCCAAGCCGACGCCGTCGTTGGCTACGCCGATCATTGGGGCGTGCGCGTGGTCGCCGGGGCGCCGGTTTGCGCGGCCGAGCGGCTGGCCGAGGTCGTCCGGCAGTTCGAGTCGGATGCCGACCGGGCGGGCAAAAAGGTCTGCTATTTCGGCGCAGAAGCGCGGCTCGAAGGGCTGTTTCGCGCTGACCCGAATCGGTCGATGGTCACGCTCGGCGCCCAGCCGTCGTGGAACCCGAGCGGGTGGCCGACGATCATC
>JBBSVG010000027.1:0-10900 GCA_038233775.1 Bacteroidota bacterium
CCGACAGCGCGGTCCTCCCCGCGGGACCCGCCGACCCCCCCCCCCGCGCCGCGACGGTCCCCCGCTTGGGCGGTCGCGGCGCCCCGCCCTTCCGACCGATGGCCCGCGCCCTGAAACTGCCGCTCTTCGAGCAGCGCCCGATCACCATTGACGAACTGCGCGCGGCCACGAGCTGCGAGCACGACGAGCAGGTCCGCGTCGTGAGCTGGGCACGGACCCACGAGGCCGGATTCCCTGGTCTGCGTCGGCTTTACGCGATCCCGAACGGTGGCGAGCGCCACAGGCTCGTCGCGGCGAAGATGAAGGCGGAGGGCCAGCGAAAAGGCGTGCTCGATCTGCACCTGCCAGTTCCGCGTGGTGGGCATCCGGGTCTGTGGATCGAGATGAAGTTCGGCCGCAACAAGCTGACGCCCGAGCAGGCGGCCGAGGTCGTCGCCCTCCGCGCAGACGGCTTCCGCGTCGAGGTCTGCTACTCGGCCGAGGCCGCCATCGCCGTGCTCACCGATTACCTCACCTGCTCCTCATGACCACCGCCACCACCCAACCCGTCGCCCCGATCTGGCGCAACCGCATCGTCGGCCACGGTGAGGCCATCGTCGCCGAGATCGTCCGCAACCCGCGCAACTGGCGGACGCACCCAATCGAGCAACTCCGCCCGCTCTTGGCGAGCATCCGCGAGGTCGGCTTCGTCCGCTCGATCACAATCAACCGCACCACCGGCAACCTGGTCGACGGCCACGGCCGCGTGCTGCTGGCCGAGCGCGACGCTGTGCCGACGCTGCCGGTCGAGTACGTCGAGCTGACGGAATCCGAGGAGGCGCTGATCCTCGCCACGCTCGATCCACTGGCCGGACTCGCCGGGACCGACGCGCCGGCCTTCAACGCGCTGCTCGGCGAGATCCACACGACCGACCCCGACCTGATGGCGATGCTGTCCGCCTCGGCCGAGGCATTCTCGCTGATCCCCAGCGACGAACGCCCGAGCGAGCCGCTGCCCGACGGCGACGATGACACAGCGGCGGAACTCGCCGACCTCGCCGAGCAGCTGCGGGAGAAGTGGCAGACCGCACCGGGCCAGCTCTGGCTCATCCCCAGCACCAGCAACCCCGGCCGGGAACATCGGCTGCTCTGCGGCGACTCCACCACCCCGACCGACGTGGATCGGCTGATGAAGGGTGAGACCGCTCAGATCTGCTGGACCGATCCGCCCTGGAACGTGGCCTACGGCGAGAGCAATCACCCCGCCTATCGCTCGCGCACCATCGCCAACGACAACCTGGGCGCCGAGTTCCCCGAGTTCTGCCGGGGATTTGTCGAGCAGATCCGGCGCGTGCTCGTCCCCGGCGCGCACCTCTACCTCGCCATGTCCGCCCAAGAGTGGCCGACCATCCACGCCGCGCTGACCAACCGCGATTTCCACTGGTCCAGCACGATCATCTGGGCCAAGCAGTCGCTCGTGCTCTCGCGCAAGGATTATCACACCCAGTACGAACCGATCTGGTATGGCTGGCTGGAAGGCGCGGCGCGACTCTCCCCGCTCGAAGACCGCAGCCAGTCCGACTTGTGGCACTTCGACCGGCCCGGACAGAGCCCCGAGCATCCAACGATGAAGCCGGTCGGTCTCGTCGCTCGTGCGCTCCTGAACAGCTCGATTCCGGGCGACATCGCCTTCGAGCCGTTCTCGGGCAGCGGCACCACCCTCGTCGCCGGTGAAGAGACTGGGCGAATCGTCTACGCGCTCGAACTGGAGCCGAAATACATCGCGGTCGCGCTCGAACGTCTCTCTCGCCTGGGGCTGACGCCGCAGCTCGCAGGCGCCGAGTCGTCTGCCGCCAAAGCCGAAGCCGCCACGGCCAAAAATGACGAATGAACTCGATCCGCCGCCAAGCCGCCGTGCCAGCCAAGGCCCTCGCGTGGGAGCGCCGCGACGATGAATCAGCCCCCGCGTTCATCGCCTTCTCTGTGTATCGCGACCTCGGCCCGACTCGCTCCATCGATGCCGCCTGGCGCACGACGCAGACGGGGCAGAACCGGGGCAAGCGTGCCCCGTCTGCGTGGGAGGGTTGGTCGTCGCGGTTCGACTGGGTTGAGCGCGCGGCAGCCTACGATGCGCACATCGAGCGCATTGGACTGGAGGCCAGACAGAAGGCGCTGAGGGCGGCGACCGAGGCCGACACCAAGCGGCGGATACAGAACGCTCGGGCCACGCAGGGTGCCGGGTTCAAGCTGATCGAGAAGGCGAAGCTCGAAGAGATCACCGCGCTTGAAGCCCGGAAGATGCTGAAGGAAGCGGCGAAGCTGATTGAGGTCGGCGCCAAGAACGAGCTGCTCGAACTGGCCCGCGCCGGGGACGAGCAGAGGACGCAGGCGGCGACGACCGAGCCGGGGCTGATCGACGATGAAACCGAGCTGATGCGCCGCCTGTCGATGGGCGGCATGGGCGCGACGGAGGGACGGTATGGCTGAGGTATCAACCGCCGATCTGTTCCGCCGGGTCAATCCCCGGTGGTTCGATATCGATACCGAGATCATCCGGCGCGGCCGACCGACGGGCGACTTCGCCGAGCGAATTGCCTACGACGAGAGCCAGGCACAGTTCAACATCGTCGCCTCGGGGCGCCGCGCGTACAAGACCGAGACGGCCAAGCGTCGGCTTGTGCGGCGACTGCTCCGCAATTCGGACGTCAACTACTTCATCGGAGGGCCAGTCTACGCTCAGGTAAAGCGGATCTTCTGGGCGGACCTAAAGAAGATGATTCCGAAGCGGTGCATGCTCGGCCGCCCGAATGAGAGCGAGTTGGCGATCTACCTGAAGAACGGCTCGATGGTTCAGCTGCTCGGCCTCGATTCCCCTGACCGGATCGAGGGCTCGTCGTGGCACGGCGGGCTGCTCACCGAGTTCGCGTCACTCAAGCCCGGCCTGTTTGACGCCAATGTTCTCCCCGTCATCCTGGACCACGACGGCTGGCTCGACATCGAAGGCGTGCCCGAGGGGCAGGACCACTATTACGACCTGTTCACGAAGGCGAGGGAGATCGAGCAAGCAGCCGCCGCGCCCGGCGTCGTGCCCCAATGGCGGGCGCATCACTGGCCCAGCGAGCGAGCCGTCAGCGAGGACAAACTCCAGATCGCCCGCGACACCTCCGACCCGCTGACCTACCAGCAGGAGTGGGAGGGGAAGTTCGTCAGCAAGTCCGGCCGGGTGTACTACGCCGCCGACGAGCTGACGTTCGCCGGTGCCCGGCGCTTCGAGCCGCGCAACCACATCCTGCATGTTGGACAGGACTTCAACATTCAGGTCGGCGCGCTCACCGTCGGGCAGTTCTTCCCCGACGAGCTGGTACCGAAGGCGCTCGGCGGACGCTCGCTCCACGCGGTGAAGGAGTTCGGCAAGCTCCAAGACACGGCCGTCGCGGCGATGCGTTTGGCCGAGTTCATCGACGAGCACGAGCGGCTGCACGAGATCGCCTACGAGGTCCACTACTACCCGGACAGCTCCGGCGAGAACCGCAACCCGGCCGCGCGGCGGACGAACGTCCAGATCATGCGCAAGGCACTGCCGGGGCTGATCGTTCACGTCGGCACCGTCAACCCGCCCGTCGAGGCGTCGATCAGTGTGACGAACTCGGCGCTGTGCTCCGTCAGTGGCGTCCGGCGCTTCTACGTCAACCGCGACGAGTGCCCGCTCCTGGCCGCCGACCTGCTCCGCATGAAGCGCGACAAGAAGGGCGAGCCAGATCCCGAGAAGGACGACAACCACCCGATGGGGCGGCGCGGCCACCACGGCGACACCGTCCGATACATGACCTGGAGCCTGTTCCGCCCCCGCTCCATCGATCCCGACTACGCTGCCGACTGACCGCCACCCGGTGGCTTTAAGCTCATGGGTTTGCTCTTCCACATCCCCGACCGCCTCATTGACATATCCTCCCCGGCCATGATCCCGATTCTTCTCCGCCTTCAGGCGCTCGACCGCTCGCAGGATCGCTTTCGCCAGCGGTGCCGGACGCTCATCGACCTCTATGATGGAAACCAGATCGACGACCTTCAGCGCCAGTTGCGCCGAGCCATCGAGAGCGATTCGGAGTGGTCGGGCCAGGAGGAGTTCGACAACATCATCGAGGCAATGATCTCGGCGAAGGCCATCGTTTTCAAGGAACAGCCGGTTTTCTCGCTCAACCTACCCGGCGAAGGTGGCTCGACCGAGATCAAGACGGACGATCCGACCTATGGCCGACAGGCCGCGCTGCTCGCGTACATGGTCGAACAGGGGCAATGGTGGACGGCTTTTCAGGAGATCGAGCGCTACACCGAGTTGCTGCTGACGACGCTCGTCCGGTGGACGTACCGCGATGGATATGTCTTCCCGCTCCCGCTCACGCCCGACCTGGTCGAGATCGAACAGCACCCAGACTGGGCCGACATCGCGCTGAAGGTCGGCTACCAAAGCGGACGCCCGCACAGCTCGCCGTGGATCTCCGGCCCGATGAAGCGGAACGTCGGTGACTTCCACGTCTGGAGTACATCGTCGTACCAGCGTTACGATCACCTGGGCAACCTGCTTCGCGTGATCGGCAACGAGGGCGGCGTCAACCCGTTCGGCCTGCTGCCGTTTTCGACCTTCCGCGCGAAGCCGCCGAAGGTGGGCGAGTTCTTCGCCGACCCCGGCGAGGCGCTGCTCAACTCGAACCGCACGTTCAACGTCAAGTTGACCGAGATCAACGCAGCTTTCTCGAAGCAGGGCTTCAGTCAAGCGGTCTCGATTGGAAAGCCGTCCAGCCAGAAGGTCGAGACCGGCCGCACCAAGCTGATCGTCTACTCGACCGAGGATGACGCCGCCCACGCGCCGGACTTCAAATATGTCTCGCCCGACTCGCACATCCAGGAGCTGCTGACCGTGGCCGACGCGCAGCTCAAGCGCTTCTCCGACCGCCACGGCGTCCAGCTCTCGGCCTCGGTCGAGCATCAGCCCGAAAGCGGCTACGCCCTGCGTATCCGGTCCGCGCCGCTGACCGATCACCGGATGCGGCGGCTGCCGGTCTGGCGTCTCGGCCTGGTGCGCGCCTGGCCGATCATCCGCGCCATCGCCAACGCCTACGCCGACGAACACCCCGAGCCGACGCTTCGAGGGGTCCGGTTCGACGAGCGGCTAAAGTTCAACGTATCGATCCCCGAGCCCAAGTTCGAGAAGTCGCCCGACGAGGAAATCTCTCTCCACCAGTTCGACTTCGACAACGCGCTCTCCAGTCCGGTGCGGCTGCTCATGGAGCGCCACGGACTGACAGAGGATGAGGCGATCAAGCGCTGGGAGGAGAATAAGAAGTACACGACCCCACCGCCGCCCGTCGGCGGCCTGCCCGGCAGCGGCAAGCCCGGCGACATCAACAACCCGAACCCCTTCGTCAAGTGAAGCTCGTCGCGCTGCACACCGGTCGGGTCTGCATCTCCGGCATACCGGCGGCGTGGCTGGGTCGGCGTCTCAATCCCGGCTGCACGCTCGCCTATCGGGTGCGCTGCCGCTGGCTCGTCTCTACCCGGCTGGCCGCGACGGCTGCGGGCTGGGCGTCACGGTGTTCCTGAACTGAATGAGCGCCTCTCCCCGCCTCGAATCGCTCGGCATCCCGGCCGAGTGGATCGCGCTGCTCGACGAGCTGACGCTGAGGAGCCACCGCGTCCTCGACCTGCTCGATGACCAGTTGAACGCCGGGTTCACCCAGCGCGCCGCCGACCTCGTCCGGCTCATGGCGTCCGTGCTCGGCGATGGATGGGATGGCCGCGACGCCTTGAAGTTGCTCGCCAACTCGCGCCAATGGCGAGCAGCGCTCGGCGAGCAATATGCCGCCGTCGCCCAGGCGCTCGACCACGCGGCGGCGGTGCTCGCTCGGGACGCGCTCGACTTCTACCGCGCGACCGGCGTCTCGGTCTCACCCGGCGCCGATGGGCTGTCGCGGCTGGCGGCGATCCGCCGGCAGAACCTGACCGAGATATCGAAAGGTCAGCCCGTCGCCGAGCGGCAGGTGCGTGATGGACTGCGGCGACTGCTCGCCACCGGCCCCGGCGCGGGCACGACGGCGCAGCTCGCCGAAACGATGCAGCAGGCGCTCGCTCTACCGGCGGCGCAGGCTCGCTCGGCCGCGCTGACGGCGGCGATGGGCGAGACGCGGACACTCAACCGGGTTGTCGCCGAGCAAGCCGGGATCGACCGGTTCCTCTACTATGGCCCGCTCGACCGGTTGGCCCGCCCGTTCTGCCGGGCGCACGTCAACCGCGTGTTCTCGCGCCTCCAAATCGACGAGATGGACAACGGGCAGGTCGGCCCCGTCTTCACCTATGCTGGAGGATACCGGTGTCGGCATCAACTCGTGGCCGTGCCCGACGGCTTCACGCCCTGACGCCGACCAACAGCCACCCGGTGGCGCCCGCACAAAACGTTTTGTGCGACATCTGACACGTCCTTTTTAGCTTCGCCCGTACCCGCAGCATCCACGGTAGCGCCCCGCTACCCCCTCGCAGCACCGTCCCGCCGTTTCCGCTCCCCTCCACACATCCCCGCTACACGCTATGAAGCACCGCCTCTCTTTCCTGTCCGGGTTCGCGTTCTCGCTCGTCCTGCTGATCGCGCTCCTCGTCCTGCCGTTCGGCTCCGCTCGGGCCGATGGTCCGGCACCGACGCCGACCCCAGCCGTCCCGGCACCGACGCCGACGCCCGCTCCGACTCCGGCGTCGACCGGGATCTCGCTCGCCGAATACAATGCGGTGAAGGAGGAGCTCGACCGACTTAAGGGCGAGGCCCAGAAAACCGCCGACGCCCAGAAGGTCGCCGATGATGCCGCCACCGCCGCACGGCAGACGATGGTCGATCATCACACGGATCAGCTTCTCAGTCAGGCAGGCGCACACAACCCGGCTCACGTCAAGGCGCTGCTCGCGACAAAGATTGAGCTGGACGACAAGCACCAGCCGAAGAACGCCGACGCCGTCAAGGCGGCGTTCGAAGCAATGAAAAAGGACGCAGCGACGAGCTACCTGTTCAAGGCCGCCGGTGCGCCGCCCGCCAACCAGCCGGTCCGCTCGCCGGGCAGCACGACCGTTCCGCCGACCGATTCCGGCGCCTCTGTTCCGGTGCGCGATGGCCAGCCGAAGCGCCTCACCCTCGCCCAGGCGATCAAGAACAAGCTCTCGCCGGCGACAGCCTGATCATCCACGGGGCGCAAGCGCACGGCTTCGCCCCACTCTCTCCATTGCAGGAACAGGAATCAACCGACATGGCCATCACACTGGCGGAAGCCGCACTCGCGACTCAGGACGCGATTCAGGCCGGCGTCATCGACGAGTTTCGACAGGCAAGCCCGATCCTCGAAGCGATGCCCTTCGACGACAGCTTCACGCCCGGCACCAACGGCGGCACGATGACGTACGGGTACAACCGCGTCATCACCCCGGCGGCGGCGGCTTTCCGCGACATCACCGCCGACTACACGCCGAGCGAGGCGAAGACCGAGCGCAAGACGGCCGACCTGAAGGTGTTCGGCGGCAAGTACGGCATCGACCGCGTGCTGATCGGCACTGGCGGGCTGTACGATCAGGTCGCCTTTCAGGCGTCGCAGAAGGTGAAGGCCGCGACCAAGCTGTTCCACGACGCGGTCATCAATGGCGACTCTGGCGTCGACTCGAGGGTCTTCGACGGTCTCGATGTGGCCGTCGCCGGATCAAGCACCGAGTACGGCATCGGGGCCGTGGTCGATCTGTCCACCACCGCCGCCATTGAGTCGAACTCGAAGGCGTTCATGGACGACTTCGACCTGTTCCTCGCCGAGCTTGACGCGACCCCGGACGTCATCGCTGGCAACCGGCGCAGCATCGCCCGCATGAGCGCTGTCGCCCGTCGCCTCGGGCTCTACGCCAGCCAGCGCGACGAGTTCGGCCGGATGGTCTCGACCGTGAACGGGATTCCGCTCGTGGATCTCGGCGACAAGCCGGGCTCCTCGAACCCGATTGTCACGCTCGGCAGCCGGATCATCGCCGCGACCCCCTACACCAACGTCACGGATCTGTACGCGATCCGCTTCGGGTTCGATGCCTTCCACGGTGTCACGCTCGGCGGGCGCGACCTGGTCAAGGTGATCCTGCCGCGCGTCGATGTGGCCGACGAGGATGCCGACGCGGTGAAGGAAGGCGCGGTCGAGATGGTTGCCTGCGTCGTGCTGAAGACGACGAAGACGGCGGGCGTCTTCCGCAACCTCCGCGTCTGACCCGTAACGCCGGGGCTTCAGGTCGAAGCCCCGGCACCCTTTTCATTCCAGCCGAACAGGCATCATGGCCAAGTACAAGATCACCGCCCCGAACGCCCAGTACTCGGGCGTGTCGGCTGGCGTCCGCTTCGACAAGGGCACGGCCACCATCGAGGGCGACGACGCCTTGGCGGAGTATCTGGTTGAGCGCTTCGAGCGCAACGGCTACACCGTCGAGAAGATCGACGAGCCGCTCTCGGACCCGCACGACGTGGACGAGATCGGCGCTTCGACCGAGCCCTATCCAGTGGCGCTGACCGATGCCGAGCAGAAGGCGCAGAGCCGCGCCGGTGCCCGCGCCGAGGCGAAGCGCCTGCTGGAGGCGGAAGCCGCCGCTGCCGCCGGGACGCAGGAGTAACCGACGATGCCGACCTGGGCAGACGTTGAGCTGTTCGACGCCACGACCGCCGGGGACTTCGACATTGAACGCGAAGTCGCCGGCGACCTCATGGCGCAGAACAAGCTCGACCGGACGACGGAGGTCAAGCGAGAACTCTCAGATGATCTCGCGATCTACTTCCGCGTTCGCACCGACCGGCTCGCTTGGCTCGACGAGATGGTCGGCGGCTCGGATGGTCCGGTCAACGTCGCAGCCCTGCGGCTGCTGGCAGTGCATCTGAATCTGGCGATTGCCTGCTCGGACGGAAATCGGGCGGGCAAGCCGGAGGACATGAACCCCTCCGCCGCCGCTGGCCTCTACTACCGCAAGGCGTATGAGCGCCGGAAACAGGACGTGTTCGGCACGCTGATCGAGCCCGGCTCGGCGGTAACTGGCCCGATCTCCTACAGCCTCTCGCGGTAACGATGCAAGCCCGCTTCACTCTCGACGACACGGCCGCACGGGCGCTGCTCGCCGACCTGTCGCCGTCGCCGCAGAACGCGGCGATCCGCCGGGCGGTCGTCTCGGCCGGTGAGGTTGGGAAGCTTCTGATCCTGATCCGCACCGCACGCGGGTTCGACTGGCGGGGCTACCGGTTCAAGGCGTACTCGAAGGGGTACGCCGCGAAACGGGCGAAGCAAGGGCGTCAGACCAACCCGGTTCCGCTGCTCTACACCGGCCAGATGCTCGCCTCGTTTACGGTGAGCGAGCTACGTGACCGGCTCGGTGTCTCGGTCGGCCCGGCCACAGACGAGATGGCCGAGCGACTGTACGAGAACATCACGCTGGGCCGCGATCCGATGGGCTGGCGTGGCGACGAGCAGGACAAGATCGCGGCGCAGTTCATCCGCACAATCGGCAAGGAGATGGGCACCTCGTGAGCGCTTTCAAATGGTCGGTGTTCAAGGCCGCGCTCGCCGACGTGATCCGCACGGCAGCGCCCGGCGCCGGCGCCGGACTCGAGCTGCAGCTCATCAAGGCGCACGCCTCCGACGGCCGCTCCGTCGGCGAGGTCGCCAAGACGATCAACCGCTACCCGGCCGTGCTCGTCATGCACCTCTCGACCGAGCGCGAGTACGAGGACGACGTGGCGAGCTGCGGACACGCCAAAGCGGCGGCGGCGCTCGTCTATATCTCGAAGTTCTACAGCCGCGATGGACAGGAAGCCGCGCCGGATTCGGGCGACGTGATGGACGCGCTACTCGACATCGTCGCCGGGCAGCAACTCGCCGGCGCATCAAGCCCCATCGTCCCGGCCGGTTGGACACTCCTCGACGAGCGTGGCGGGATCTCGATTCACCTGGCTCGACTCGCTTTCACCTATCAGCTCTGACCGCCATGAACCGCACGCCCAAACCAACCCCAGCCGAAACCGTCGCTCCGGCGACCGTCCGCGTCGAAACCCTCACGGTCGGTACTCACCTCGATCAGCCGTTCCGCGTCGGCACCATCCTCACCGTCTCGGCCGAGAGCGCCGAGCATCTCGTCGCGTTCGGCATCGCCCGACTGGCCGAAGACGCCCCGGCAGAGACGGTGAGGCCCGCCGATCCCACAACTTGACCCCAGCTTCACCCTCCCTCCTATTACACCCTCACTCTCATCTGCAAGGACTACGATCATGGCTGGAATCCCCGGCGGCTGCAAGAAAGTCGAGATCAGCTTCGACGCTGGCGTGACGAAACTGGACCTCGGCGCCCCGAAGAAGCAAGGCACCGGTATCGACCCGAAGGTCGTCAACGAGGAAATGGCTGATGGCAACAAGCGGATGCTCGGCGTCGGCTACGACATCAGCGTCGCCGTGCCGGACCTCGTCACTGTGACGAAGACGGCGATCACGACCGCCATCGCGGCGGGCACGAAGGGCCAGCTTTACTTCACCACCTTCGACGGGAAGCTGATCTCGACTGTCGCTATGGACATCTCGCTCTCGAACAAGCCCGAGGTGGCCGACCCGTCCGGCGCGTCGCAGTCGTACATGATCACCGGCTCGGCGTTCGGCCAGTTGCCGAGCAACGTGCTGACCATCGTCTGACCGGTCGCGTCCGCTATCGCCTCACTCTGACGGAGCGCCACCGGGCGTTGGGCCTCGCCCGCGCCGTGGTGGCGCTCCGCTCACCCCTCTCCTCGCCCTCCCCTGTGACCGCGACCTCCACCCTGAGCCTGACGACAGCACCCGCGACGTACTCGCGGATGCTGTCGGTTTGCGGGCTACTCGGCGTGCAGCTCACCG
>JBBSVG010000028.1:0-10803 GCA_038233775.1 Bacteroidota bacterium
CACTCGCGCCCCGACCGATGTAGCCCATTTTCCAAAGATCAGGCCAAGCGGGACCGAAATCGCCGCCCGCTCAAAGGTCGGCCAGCGTCGCTTTGCGCCCCTTGTTGGCTTCTTTCAGGTACGCCATCAGCGGGGCGAAGTAATCGAGCATCGGCTGGGCCGACAGGTCGCGCCCGGTGCTCTGCCGGAGCAGCACGCGCCAGTCGGCCGTGGCGCCGGGGGCGAGAATCGTCTTCAGGAAATCGCCGACCGGCTTTGAGCCGTAGTAGTTCGTCGCGCGCGGGTTCTGGTGGAGGATGTCGCGGGCGATGTGGTCGTGCAACTGGAACAGCAGGATGTACGACAGGGCGTAGTCGTAATACTGCGCCGGATCGTCGTTGATGTGCGTCTTGGTCAGCGCATCGGCGAACTGCTCGCCGCGCACGCCGGGCGGGACGACGCCCTGATAGCGGGCGACGTCGGCCCACCAGCGGGCGTTCAGGCTGTCGGCTGGCAAGTGGTTGGCGTACAGATCGTGCTCGAACTGCGTCATCGTTCCAGCGGCGAACGGGACGAACACGACGTAGCTCAACGCTTCCTTCAACAGTTGCCGGACGGTGTCGATCTTCGCCGTCGGCGAGATCAGGCCGCGCCCGACCAGATACGGCCGCTGTCCCGAGGCCAGCCCCATCATCGACCCGATTGCCTCGTGGAAGGCGCGGTTGGCGCCCTCGCGCAGCAGGATCGGCACCTGCGGCGTCGAGTACGACTGATAATAATAGATGTGGCCGAGTTCGTGGTGGACCGTCTCGTACCACTCGGCGTTCGGTTCGATGCTCATCAGTGAGCGGACATCGTTCGCCAGATCCATGTGCCACGCCGAGGCATGGTTGTTCTTCTTGAACGGCGACCCGGCCGGGAGCGGGTAGAGCGACGATTTTTCGTAGAACGACGCGGGCAGCGGGCGGAAGCCGAGGCTGACGTAGAAATCCTCGCCCGCTTTGGTGATCTCGTCCGGCGACTTGCCCTTCAGCGCCGCGTCCACGTCCAACCCGGCGACATCGACGAGGCCGCTCCAGTCCTGCGCCCAGCGGTTCGGCAGCCAGTCGGCCGGGATCTGGTCGGGCACCGGGCGGTGATACTTTTTTGCCAGTTCGTAGCGCGCCCAGGTGTGCAGTTCGCGGTAGAGCGGCCGAAGTTCGCGGTTGATCCGGTCGAGATCGGCCAGCATCTCCGGCGTCGTCATCCCGTAATCGGACACCTGATAGGCGAAGAAATCGGAATAACCGAGCGCCTGAACCGTCCCGTTTCGCAGGTCGCGCAGCGCGAGAATCCCCGGTTTCAGCGTCGGCCCGATGGCCTTTGACGCTTCCCACGCGGCGCGACGTTCTGGCAAGTTGGTGCTCTTGCGGAGGATGTCGTCCAGCCCGTTCGTCGTGACGGGTTTGCCGGCGAGCATATAGTCGAACCCGTACAGCTTCTGCGTTTGGGCCACCTCGGCGGCGACCCGCTGCCGGACCAGATCGGGCACCGTCTGTGGGTTGTTGCCCGCATTGTAGAGAATATGGTCAAGCTGCCGGGCTTGCAAGTCGCTCAGCTTCGACCGGTCGGCGAGAAACCGGCGGGCGTCGGCGATGTTGGCCGTCGAGCCGGTGAACGCCTGTAACCGCTCGGTCGCCCGAGCCTCGGCCGTTGCCGCCGTCGAGTCACCGGGGACGATTTTCGTGTTCGACGCCCACGACGCGTCCTGCGCGACCGTATAAAGCTGCTGATACTCGGTCGTGTAGCGGTCGAGAAACGCCTGCGCTTGGACCGCAACATCGGGCGTCGGCATCGGGGCGGCAGTCGGCGTCGCGGCGGGCATCGGGGCGGTGGTGGCGGTTGGGCGCGGCGCGGCGCAGGCGGCGAGCACCAGCGGCAGCGCAAGCGCGGCGGCGAGTCGGGGGAGGGACAATCGAGTCATGGCGGCGGGATCGGTGAACGGGAAATCGTCGCCGAAAGGTACGCGACCAGCCACCGGTTCGGCAACAGCCGAGGCACGGTCGGCCGCCGGACGGGGTTGAATCCGGCGAAACCGACGGCCCGGCGTATCTTTGTCCCGTCCGCTTGCCCGTTTCCCGCTCCCCGACCAACGCCGCCTGTGGAACCGACCAAACATCTGAATCAGGGCATCACGCTGCTCAACCGCGTCATCTCGTTCGCCGAGATGATGAAAGGGCGGCCGGGCACCGACCCGACCCGACCCGCCGTGCATCTGTTCGAGCAAGACTGGTTCGTCCTGCTCGATTTCATCCAGAATCCCGACGCGACCTCGTTCGTCCCCGAGTCCGTCCGCTCGCTCCGGGCCGAACCGGCGGCGATGAAACTCGTCGTCGAGATGACCGACGGGACCGAGATTCAGGTCGAGAAGAACTGACGCCTTCCGCTCACCGATCCCCTTTTCGCCATGGCTCCCCGCTCGTTTCAGACGGTTGACGACCTCGTGCCGACGCTGCGCGGCAAGCGCGTCCTCGTTCGGGTCGATTTCAACGTCCCGCAGGACGACACCGGCGCCGTCACCGACGCCACCCGGATCGAGGCTGCGCTGCCGACGATCTTAAAGCTCATCAACGCGGGCGGTCGCGTCGTGCTGATGAGCCATTTGGGCCGACCGAAAGGCAAGCCCGATCCGAAGTTCTCGCTCAAACCCATCGCCGAGAAGCTGCACGTCTTGCTCGGACGGCCGATTCGGTTCATCCCAACGACCGTCGGCGCCGAGGCGGAAAAGGCGGTCAGCGAGCTGCGCGATGGCGAAGTGGCGCTGTTGGAGAACGTCCGCTACACCGAACAGGAGGAAGCCAACGACCCCGACTTCGCCGCGCAATTGGCAAAACTCGGCGATGTGTACGTCAACGACGCGTTCGGCTCGGCGCACCGGGCGCACGCCTCGACCGAGGGCGTGGCGCGGCTGCTGCCGTCGGCGGCGGGCGATCTGATGCGGAAAGAATTGGATTATCTGGGTCAGGCTGTGACC
The DNA here is from genome assembly GCA_038233775.1 of Bacteroidota bacterium. GTDB lineage: Bacteria > Bacteroidota > JBBSVG01 > JBBSVG01 > JBBSVG01 > JBBSVG01. The sequence goes on from JBBSVG010000028.1 coordinate 2,993, forward strand.
GATCCGGCCCGACCGTTCGTCGCGATTCTCGGCGGCTCGAAGATCAGCGGCAAGATCGACGTGATCCAGCATCTGCTCGACAAGGTCGATGTCATGCTGATCGGCGGTGCGATGATGTTCACGTTCTTGAAAGCCGAGGGGTTGGATGTCGGAAAGAGCCTGGTCGAAGACGACAAGATCGAGCTGGCCCGCGAGATTCTGCACCGCGTTCGTGATTCGGGCAAGCGGCTGATCTTGCCGGTCGATACGGTCGTCGCCCGCGAGATCAAGCCGCACGCAGCCAACGAGACCGTCCAAGTCAACCAGATTCCGGCCGATCAGATGGGGCTCGACATTGGGCCGCGCACCATCGATCTGTTCCGCGACGAGATTCTGCGGGCGAAAACGGTCATCTGGAACGGGCCGATGGGCGTGTTCGAGACCGAGCCGTTCGACGCCGGAACGGTCGCCATCGCCCGTGCGCTGGTCGAGGCGACCGACGGCGGCGCGACGACCATCGTCGGCGGCGGTGACAGCGCGGCGGCGGTCGCCCAAGCCGGACTGGAGGACCGCGTCAGTCACGTCTCGACCGGCGGCGGCGCGTCGCTGGAGTTCTTAGAGGGCAAGACGCTGCCCGGTGTCGCCGCCCTGAGCCGCTGATCCGATGGCGCACGATCACAGCCACGACCACGGCGGCGCCGGTCACGACCACGCCGGACACGACCACGCGGCCGAGCTGAAACGGACGCCGGTTCGGCGGCTGGTCGGCGCGCTGGCGTTGACGACGGTGGTCTTCTTCGCCGAACTGATCGGCGGCTATCTGACCAACAGCGTCGCGCTGCTGGCCGACGCCGGGCACATGCTCAGCGACGTGGCCGCGCTTGGGCTGGCGCTCTGGGCGTCGTGGCTGGCGACCCGGCGACCGAGCGAGCGGTTCGGCGGCCGGTTCACGTTCGGCTTCGCCCGCGCCGAAGTGCTCGCCGCGCTGGCGAACGCGCTCACGCTGGTCGCCGTCGGCGGCGCGGTCATCGTCGAGGCGCTGAGTCGGCTGAAATCGCCGGAAGCGGTCGAGTCGGGGCCGATGCTCGTTATCGCCATCATCGGGCTGCTGGCGAATCTCGGCTCGGCTGCGCTCTTGCACGGCGGGACATCGTTGAACGAGCGCGGCGCGTTTCTGCACGTCGTGACCGACGCCGTCGGCTCGGTCGGCGTGATCATCGCGGCGCTGGTGATCCGCTGGACCGGCTGGCTGCTGGCCGATCCGCTGCTCAGCCTCGCGATCAGCCTGTTGATCGTCTGGAGCGCGTGGTCGCTGCTCAAACCGACCTTGACCGTGCTGATGGAAGCCGCGCCGCCCGACACCGATCCAGCCGGGATTCTGGCTGCGTTGCGCGGGATCGACGGCGTCGTTGGGGTCCACGATCTGCACCTGTGGACGGTCGCTTCCGGCTTCCCAGCGCTCAGCGCGCATCTGGTCGTCAAGGGCGATTTCGGTCGCGTGACCGTCGAGAAAACGCTGATCGACGCCCGGCACCGGCTCGAGCACGATTTCGGCATCAGCCACGTCACGCTGCAACTCGAACCGCTCGGCTTCGTCGCCATCGAGACGCTTGAGATCGCCGCGCAATAACCCGACTTTCTTCACGTTATCCGGTTTTCCCGTTCCCGAATCATGGCCGATACCCCGCAGGTCACCAGCGTCAAGCTCGCCACCCGGTTGGGCTATTGGGGCTTCCGCGTTCCGTCCGACATCACGCCAGCCCAAGCGCTCCGCACACTGGCCGAGCGGTTCGTCGGCTCGACCGTGCTCGTCGTCTGCGACGATTCCTCCGACCCGTGGCGCCGCTGGCCGGCCGAGGATTTGGGTCCAAAGGAATCGCGCCGGACCGGCATCCGCATCGCCGACGGGCATCGGGGCACCGAAGCGTGGGGCGTGCTCTTGATCGGACCGATCTCCGGCGCCGCCGATCTGGCCGAGGTGCCGCTTGGGACGTGGAGCGAGGTGTGGGTCTTCGATGCGCCGCCCGCGCCCGAGATCGTCGTGCCGGGCAGCGAGACGTTCGTCGCCTACGACGGGTTCGACCCGTGGGACCGGGCGTGGCGCGCCAAGAACCTCGGCAGTTGGTTCTGGGAAACGCTCGAATCGATCCAGCCGCGACTCTACTTGTCGATGGGCGAAACCGATCTCGTCGTCTGCGCCCGAGGCCGCGCCCTTGCGCTCGAACTGCTCGACCTGGCGTGGCCGGAGACGGACGCCGCCGACGAGGAACCCGCATCGGGGGAGGAGGACGCCCGTGGCTGATCTCGGCCGGTTTCGACTTGTCGCCCTGCTCGTGCCGCTGCTCGTCTGCTGCGGCCACAGCCCCGATCCCACCGACGCACCGGCCGACAGTCTATCCGACGGTCCGGCACCGACAACGCCCGCCGAATCCGCCCCGGCTTTCGCTACGGTGAAGCTGGCCGACGAGCCGCAAACGCCGACCCTGCGCTGGCTGACCCCGGCTGACTCGACTATCCAGCGCCAACTGCGGCCGTGGCGCCACGCGGTCGGTCCGGCGGTCGTCGCGCCGGGTGGCTGGTTCGGCGAAGGCGACGGGCTCGACTCGCTGGCAATCGTTTCGTGGAACGTCCACATCGGCGGCGGCGACGTGCCAGCGCTGGTGGCCGACCTCCGCAAAGGCGCGCTGACTGGCGGCCGACCAGTCCGCAACTTCATCCTGATGCTCCAGGAAGCCTACCACACCGGGGCGCCGCCGGTCGATTCCGCCGCCCGAGCGTGGGCCGTCCCGACCGGCGTCCAACCAGTCCCGCCGTCGGGCCAGCGGACCGAGATCGCCGAACTGGCCCGCGACCTCGGTCTCTCGCTCGTGTACGCCCCGTCGATGCGAAACGGGTGGACAACCGGCGAGGACCGGGGCAACGCGATCCTCTCGACCTTGCCGCTCGGCGATGCGCTTGCCGTCGAACTGCCGGTCGAGGTCCAGCGCCGCGTCGCCTTGCTCGTCCGCTTCGCCGGGACGACGAGCACGGGGAAACCGTGGCGCTTGCTGGTGGCGAACCTTCATCTGGACAACAAGAGCACGGCCCGTCGCGGCTGGGGCGTGAGGGGCGGCGGTCGCGCCCGACAGATCCAACCGCTGTTGTCGGTGCTCCGCTCAGACAGCACGCTGCGCGGTCCGCTGGTGCTCGGCGGCGACCTCAACAGTTGGAGTCCGTTCGGCGAACCGGTGCTGAAGACGCTGCGCGGCCGCTTCTCCGAAGGAAATCCACCGCCCAAAGGCGGCGGGACATTCGCCTGGGGATTGGGCCTCAGCCGCCGGGTCGATCACCTGTTTTTCCGCCTTCCCGATGGCTGGGGGGCACATTACGAGCGCGTCGACAGTCCGTACGGCTCCGATCATCACCCGCTGATCGGCTGGGTTCGCTTCGCTGCCGCCGGATGAAAGTGGCCGACGCCTTGACTTCCCGGTAGATGCAGCCTATCTTGGCGGCGCGACGATGGTTGGCTCGGGCTGTACCGAGCGGCGTCGCAACACCACGCAGTCAAGAAGGGACGGGCATCATGGAGAACGGGACCATCAAGTGGTTCAATGACGAAAAAGGCTTCGGCTTCGTCACACGCGAGAACGGGAAGAAGGACGCTTTCGTCCACTACTCCCAGATCCAGTCGAGCGCCGGCGGCTTCCGCACGCTCGCCGAGGGCGACCGCGTCGAGTTCGAAGTTGAAGAGGGCGACAAGGGTCCCAAGGCCGTGAAGGTCCGCAAGGTCTGACGCCACCGCGCTTGCCCAATCAGGCCGGCGCATCGCCCCGCTTTCCCCACCGGGAAGGCGGGGCTTCCTTTTGGACCCACTGGAAATTTTGCGCGCCGGACTTGCGCGACCGCCGCTGGCGCCGTATCTTTGCACCACCAAACGGCGCCACTCAGGGCGCCGGTCTCGTCTTGCGGGAATAGCTCAGTTGGTAGAGCACAACCTTGCCAAGGTTGGGGTCGCGGGTTCAAGTCCCGTTTCCCGCTCTGAAACGCCCTCCGGTCTTCCCAGATCGGCGGGCGTTTTTGCGTTCTGTGGCGATGGGCAACGTCTCCGCGCCGGTTGCTGTTGTGAAAGCATACCCCGACCGCTCCGACACCCGCAAAGCCGCACCCCCATGAAACCGATCCGCATCCTGCTTGTCGAGGACGACGACCGGCAGCGCGACCAATTGGCCCGCTTCCTCAACAAGACCGGCTTCTCGGTCACCGCCGTGCGCGACGGGCTGACGGCGCTGAACATGTGCCTCGCCCACGCCCGCAACGCGGCTGGAACCGACGACCGGCCGTTCGATCTGCTCTTGACCGACTACGACATGCCGGGCATCTCGGGGATCGAACTGACCGAGTTGCTCCGCAAATCGGCGCTCTGGCGCTCGCTGCCGGTGTTTCTCATCACCGGCCACCACCCGACTGCGCTGCGCTGGCCGAACATCCCGCTCGACAGCCTGACGGTCGTCGGCAAGCCGGTCGATCTGGATCGACTGACGGCGGCGTTGCAGAAGGCGGTCTGACGCCCATTCCCGGAGAGACGATGCCCGATTACACGCCCATCGACTGCGATTTCTACGACCACCTGGAGGACGCTGCGACCCGCAAGGTGCCGCTGTTCCTGACGTATACCGACGACGGCGGCGAGCGGCGCACGGTCACGGCGCAGATCGTCGATCTTTACACCGCCGAGGGGGCCGAGTACCTCGCCGCCCGGCCGACCGAGGGCGACGGGCAGGGCGAACTGATCCAGCTGCGGCTCGATCAGCTCGTGACGCTCGTCCCGACCGCCTGACCGGCACCCGGCTTGCGAAGCGCTCCTGCCGACCATTGGCTGGAGGCCCATATGACAGAGACAGTCGAGACATCGACCGGGCTGCGGACGACCTTCGTCGGCCACGCGACGACGCTCATTGAGCTGGACGGCCGGACGATTTTGACCGATCCGGTCTGGAGCCGCCGCATCTTCGGCGTGCTCCGCCGCCGACAGCCGCCGGGGATGAAGCTAAGCGCGTTGCCGCCTGTCGATCTGATCGTGTTGTCGCACGACCATTGGGATCATCTGGACATCCCGACGCTGCGTCGGCTCCGCCGGGCGCACCCGAACGTCGCCGTCGTCTGTCCGACCGGTGTCGATGAAGTCGTTCGGCGGGTTGGGTTTAGGAAAGTCGTCTCGCTGGCTTGGGGCGAATCGGCCTCGCTGGCCGGAGTCGAGATCACCTGCGTTCCGGCGCGGCATTTTTCCGGTCGCTGGCTGAACGACCGCAACAAGCGGCTCTGGGCCGGGTTCGTCCTGCGCGGTCGCACCGGCACGACCGTTTATTTCGCCGGTGACACCGGTTATTTTCCCGAGATCGGCGCGGTCGGGCAGCGGTTCCCGCACATCGATCTGGCGATTGTCCCGATTGGCGCCTACAACGCCGACGAGGGGCGGACCTTTCGCGGCGTCCACATGAACCCGGACGACGCGCTGCGCGGCTTCGTCGAGGTCGGCGCCCGGCATCTGGTCCCGATTCATTGGGGGACGTTTCGCCTGTCGATGGAGCCGATGACCGAACCGCCCGCCCGGCTCCAGTCCGCCGCGCTTGCGCTCGGCTTGGGCGACCGAGTCCACATTCTCCACCCCGGCGACGCCTGGCGCCTGCCCGAGTCCGCCCAACAATGACCGCTTTCGCTGCCGGATTCGCCTTCGTCCCGGCCGATTGTCTGCTGCCGCACTATCTGGTGACGGGCGGACCGATCACCGTCGTCCCGTCTCGGGCGCTCCGCTCGGGCGATGTGCTGCTCGGGCTGGTGCGGGCGGAGGCCGGGCTGCTGGCCGCCGTCGAGCGCCCATCGGCTCGGGGCGACGGGCCGACGTACTGGTTCATCGACGACGAGGACGTGACGCACCCGGAGGCCGAGCCGAAGCTGCACGGCTTCGACCGGCGCGGCGACCTGATGCGGCTGTTCATCGCAAGCTGCACGTGGCCCGGTCAGCCCGATCTCGAACTGACGCCGCTCGGGTCGCCGTCGCTGTTTGGGCTCGATACCGGCGAGATTGTCCCGTTCGCCCGGCTTGCCGTGCGTCCCGCCGACCGGTCCGCCTGAGGCTCCGTGCTGCCCGATTCCCCGCTTGTGGCCGACGCCGAGTTGATTCAAGACCCGGCCGCGTTGCTCCGCAGCCCGGCGTTTCGTCGGCTCTGGATCGCACAAATCGCCTTTCAACTCGGCTCGTCGTTCATCGATTTCGGGCTGATGGGCGTGTTCACGCTCCGCTTCGGCGTCGGGTTCGGCCTCAGTATGCTGTTTTTTCTCTGGCGCTTCCCGGCGGTCCTGTTCGGGCCGCTCTCCGGTGTGCTGGCCGACCGCTGGGCCAAGCCGCGCGGGATGCGGATGGCGACGCTGGTTCGGACCGTCGCGATGGGCATTTTGCTCGCCGGGCTGCATCTGCCGGTCGTGCTGGTCGGGATGACGCTCGCCTCGTCGTTCGCCTACCAATGGTTCACCACGACCGAAGCAGCTTATTTGCCGGATCTGATCGCCGGTCCCGCGCTGCTCCGGGCCAACAGCCTCTATCGCGCCGCCGAGCACGGAACGACGTTCGTCGCCGCTTCGGTCGCCTTCGCCGGACTCGGGTTGGGCACCCTCGGCTCGACCGGCGCTGACGCGTCGCAACTCGTCGGCGGTCCGTGGTTGATGCCGACGGTCGCCGCTGGGCTGTTTGTGCTGTCGGGTGTGCTGCTGAGTAGCCGGTCGCTGCCAACCGGACTGGCCCGGCGCCGAACCGGCTCGCCGTGGGCGGCGCTAAAGGCCGATCTGGCCGAGGGGTTCCGCTACGTCCGCCGCGCGCCTGCCATTCGCGGCCTCGTCATCCACCTCTCGGTTGTCCAGATGCTGCTGCTCGGCCTGATGACCGTCGCCATTCCCTACGGCGCCCAAGTGCTTCGGGTCGATGCGACCGGCGCGGCGATGTGGCTGCTGCTGCCGACGTTCCTCGGGCTGATCCTCGGGATCGCCCTGCTCGGCCGCGTGGTGCCGAAACTCGGGCTGCGCCGCGTGCTCGGCGTCGGGACGATCATGGGCGGCGTGCTGCTCGGCGTCTTCGGCGGGATCGGGCTGGCGGCGGCGAAAATCGGCGGTTGGTCGGGGCTGCACGGCCTCTCGTTCGGCCTGAGTTTGCCGCTCGGTGTCGGCTTCATCTGGGCGATGGTCCCGGCCCAAACGGCGTTGCAATCGATGGCGAAAGCTGGACAGCGCGGTCGGGTGTTCGGGCTGCTCAGCGGGATGACGGCGTCGGTCGCCGCGCTGCCGCTGCTGGTCATCGGCCGACTGGTCGATACGCGCGGCGTCGGCGTGACCGAGGTGGTCCTCAGCGCCGTGACGCTCGTTTATGCCGGTTGGTTCCTCTATCACCTCGCGCCGATCCTCGACCGCGAAGCGCCGATGGTGGTCACCGCGTCCGATTCTCCTGCCAGCGTCTTACCTTAGACCAGACCCGAATCCCCGACGACGGCTTCCGAACCGAGACCCGCCATGAGACTCTACATCGTGACGTGGACCTATGACCCGCCGCTGACGGCGGGCGATCCGATCATCGCGCGGCACGACCGGCACCTCCATCGGCACTACGAGCAACAGCACGTCATCGTCAGCGGCCATCGTGTGCCGAACACCGGTGGCGTGCTGCTGACTCGGGCCGCGAGCCGGGCGGCGCTCGAAGATCTGCTGGCGACCGATCCGCTGGTCCAGACCGGCGGCGCGACCTTCGAGATCATCGAGTTCGCCCCGACTCGATGCGACCCGACGTTCACCCCGTTGCTCGGCTGATC
>JBBSVG010000029.1:0-10764 GCA_038233775.1 Bacteroidota bacterium
GAGATCAGGCGATTTGCGCCGTCGTTTACGACCTCTCGGCCGTTCTGGGTCGCCAAACAGTTTCAGCCCCGGCCCCGCCATCGGTATCGGCTTGAGGTCGCAACCGGTGCCGGCAAGCGGCTCAACGCCGAGACGGGTCTCCCCGACACGATCCGCTGGACCGGAACGCCGTGGACGCGCAAGCTCGGCGAGACCATTACCGGCAGTTGGCAGGAGGCGACCGCCACCGGCTACGGGGCGGCCAACTATGACTGGCAACTGTCCGCCCTCACCATCGGGTGGCATCGGAAGGTGGATGACCGATACAACCCCCGCGAGTCGCCTGTGTACGATCCGGTGCTCGATACGCTTTTCTTGGACAGGGAGCAAAGCGATTATCAATTCAAGGTCGTCAAGACGGCGCAGACGAGAGCATCGCTGCCTTTGGATTGGACCTTCTTAGGTCCAGAGTTCGGCACGCAATTCAACTTCGGTCCGACGACGGTTTCGGCGGTCTTCGGGATCGAGCAATTGAACACCGACCTCGACTTCTTCCTCCGCACCGCCGGGGCGGACGGAATCGATGAGGAGTTGCGGAACGACCGGCTGGACTACACCAATGTCAGCGGCGAGGGTGGCACCGTGGGTCGCGGCCTGTTCGGCGGCGTGACGCTGACCGAGTTCCCGGTGCGTCTGCCAAGCACTTACTACGTTCGGCCAGATGTCGCGCTCCCACCGGAATCGACTTGGCCGATTCTGCCCTATCTGCAAATCGGCCAGGGCGCTGTTCTGTTGAGTAACGAACGGGTGGTTCATTGAAGGGCAAGTCGGATCGCCGTCGCTGGGTGGCGCTGTGGCTTGGGCTGGGCTGCGGCTTAGTCCCCGGTTGGGCCAGCGCTCAGGAACCGCCGAGTCGGTTGCTGTCCGGTTCGGTTCAGGACGCGCGGACCGGCGAATCGCTGCCCTACGCCACGGTCCAACTGCTTGCGCCCGCCGGTGCCTTGCTCACCGGCACGGCCGCCGATGAGCGCGGCCGGTTTCGCCTGAGCCTCACCGATGGACTTGAGCCGAACGGGCTGCGGCTGATCGTCTCGACGGTCGGGTATCTGCCCGACACGACGTGGCTGCGCGGCGCCTCGGCCCCGACCGGGTTGCGGATTCGGCTGCAAGACCGCACGCTCGAACTCCCCGGCGTGACCGTCGAGGCGCGGCGCTACGCCGAGCGGCAGACCAGCCGCGCCGGCACCACCCGATTAACGGCCCGCGACATCGAGGAAACGCCGGTCGTCGGTGAGACGGACGTGCTCCGCACCTTGCAGCGGGTGCCGGGCGTGTCGTTCACCAGCGATTACAACGTGCGGCCGTACCTGCGCGGCTCGACCGGCGACCAGACGGCGTTTCGGCTCAACGGCGCGGCGCTCTACAACCCGTACCACCTGTTCGGGCTGTTCGGGACGGTCGATGCCGATATCGTCTCGACGCTGGTCGTGGACCGGGGCGTGCTGCCGGTCGAGGAGGACGGTCGGCTGGGCGGGCTGATTCGGATCGAGACGCGGGACGGGACCGAGGATCGGTTGGCCGGTCGGGCGCAGGTTAGCTTGATCAGCGCGAAAATGAGCCTTGAAGGCCCGATCCACGCGCCCGGTTTGCGACCCGACGACCGGCTGAGTTATCTGGTCAGCGGACGGCGGACGTATCTCGATCTGCTTGTTGGCTTGCTCGTCCACGGCGAAGACAACCCGCTGCCCTATCATTTCACCGAAGGCTACGGGCAACTCGTCTGGCGCCGGGCCGACCGTGCCCAACGGCTGCACCTGTTCGGGTATTCAAGCCTCGATGCGCTGACGCCGAAGGTGGAGCCGGGCAATGAGACGCTGTTCGGGTCGAACCAATGGGCGAACACCGCCGCCGGGGCGGCCTATCGGCGCGACTGGACCGAGCAGGGCGAACTGGCCGCCCGGCTGACCTACAGCCACTACAGCAACCACTTGGATCGGCTCTGGTCGGGCCGCTTGGTCAACCCCGAAGCCGGGGCGACGGGGCCGGATTCCTACCGGCAGCGGATCGACAATCAGGTGGACGATCTGTTGCTCCGGGCGACGGCCACCCGGCCGGTCGGCGAAGGCACCTCGCTGCTCGTCGGGGCGGAGCAGCAACTGCTTCGCGTTGGCTATGACGCCACCAACCTGCTCGGCCAAGCCTACGAGAAACAGACCGAGCCGCTCGGCATGACGGGCGTGTTCGCCTCGCTCAGTCGGGCCAACCTGTCGCTGGGCGGCGGCTCGCTCAGCCTCGACGGCGGCGTGCGCCTATCGGTGTTCAGCCCCAACGCCGCCCCGGTGGCGATCTCGCCCCGACTGAATGCCCGCTGGCTGCTCTCCGAGTCGTGGAGCGCGACCGCAGCGGTCGGCTGGCAGACGCAGGTGCTGACGACGCTCAACGACGAAGACGACGTGCTGACGCTGTTCGAGGCGTGGGCGCTGCTGCCGGGCCGCGCGGTGCCGGAACGCGCCCGCCAAGTGACGCTCGGCGCGTCGTGGTCGCCGACCCAGCGGCCGGTCGGGTTGAGCCTCGATCTGTACCACAAGCGGCTGTCGCACCTGTCGAAGCCCAACCGATTCCGCGCCACGACCGCCGATCCGCTCGATCTCAGCGGCGACGGTTGGGCCTACGGCGCCGAATTGTCCGGTCGCTGGCAGCCAACCGCCGCGCTGCACCTCGACGCGAGTTACACTTGGGCCAAAGCGATCTACGGGTTCGACGTGCTGCCGTACCCGATCACGCCGGGCGCGACCTATCGCCAAGAACGGTATTATCCCCGGTTCGATCAACGCCACGCGGCGAATCTGCTGCTCAACTGGCGAACCGGCGGCTGGAATCTATCGGCCCAGTTCACCCTCAAAACCGGGCTGCCGACCACCGAAGGGGCTTGGCTCTACGACTCGGTGCTCTACGACAACCCGCCGGGCGACGGCGCCTCGCAGACCGGCAGCGACAACGGCGGGTGGCGCGTCGTGCTCGACGGGAAGAACAGCGACCGGTTGCCGGTTTCGCACCGGCTCGACCTCGGCGCGACGCGGACGTTCGTTCATCGTGGCTGGTCGTGGGCCATTTTTATGAGCATTTATAATGTGTATAATCGGCGCAACGCGTTCGCCGCCGTGCCGCCGGGGCGACGGTTCGAGTTCAAATCCGTCCGTGGCGTCCCGAACCTGCCGATCCTGCCGACCCTCGGTGTGAGCACGGCTTTTTAGACAGGGCGACGGCTCAACGGTCGGCGAACACGCGCAGGAAGATCAGGGGTCGAGTCTATCCGGTCGCTCGGCAATTGGCAGATCGGTCAGCGCACGACGGATTTGGGGGACCGGCGCTTGGGCGAGCGGGTCGGGCGCCAGCGTTGACCGCCGCAGCGCCGCGCCGATGCGGTCGGCGTCGGCGAACCCGACCGCGCTCCAGTCCACCGGCTGCCCGCTTGTCCATAGCGCCCCGAGCGTCCCCAACATCGTCGCCCGACCCCGCTCGCCGCGACGAAGCGAGGCCAGCGCTCGAGTCACGCCGTTCATCTCCTCAATGGCGGCGATCAGCACCGGATGCGGCCCGAGTTCGACGACCGTCACCGGACCCGATTCGAGCAGCCGACCGAGCGCGTCGATGAACCGGACCGGCAGGACGACGCTTCGGCCCCAATGCCCGCCGTCGAACGCCGCGCCGGGCAGCGGTCCGCAAGTTACGGTCGAGAAGATCGGCCGCGTCGGTTCGGTCGGGCGCAGGTCGTAGAGCGCGGCGGCGATCTCGGTCGCGGCGGCCGGGTCGAGTCGCGGCGCGTGGGCCGGAATGTCGATCTCGATCATCCGGGCGAACGCTCGGCGGCGGCGCGCCTCGGCCACGGCGGCGCGAAGGGTCTCGGGTTCGCCGGCCAGCAGCGTCGTGCGCGGCCCGTTCAGCCCGACCACAGCGAACGATTCCGGCGGCGCCTCGATCAACCCGGCCGCTTCGTCGGCGGGCAACGCGACCAGCGCCATCGTCCCCGACCCGCGCCGCGACGACAGCACGCGGCCAAACGCGACGCCGACCCGAACCGCGTCCTCTGTCGTCAGCACGCCAGCGACGGCGGCAGCGGCGACCTCGCCGACCGAGTGCCCGATCACCGCGTCCGGCTCGACGCCCCACGAACGCCACAGCGCGGCCGTCGCCAGTTGGATGCAGACGAGCATCGGCAACGCGATCCGAACGTCGGTCAGCCAGTCGGTTGCATCGCTGTCGAGCACGTCGGCCATCGACCAATCGGCACCGAGCGCGGTCAGCGCCCGGTCGCAGCGGTCGAGCGCGTCGGCGAACGTCGGTTCGAGTCGGGCCAACTCGTGACCCATCCCAGCCCATTGGCCGCCGTAGCCCGCGCAGACGAACGCCACCGTCGGCCGCGCCCGGTCGGCCTGCCCGACGCAACTGCCCTCGCCGATCTGACCGGTTTCGGCGAAGCGGATCAGCGCCCGGTGAACGGCATTCGGCTCGGCAGCGACGAGCGCCAGCCGGTGTGCGCCGTCCAGATGATGCGCCGTCGCGGTTGCGATCAGCGCGGCCAATCCGGCGAGGTCGAGTTGTCCGGCCAGCCGGTCGGCTGCGGCTTGGGCGAGCGAACGGAGCGCGGTCAGAGTCTCGGCCGCCAGCGGCAGCAGCCCGACCGCCCGGTTTGGGCGCTCAGGCGACGATGGGCCGTCCGGCGGGGGAACCAACGCGTCCGACATGGGTAAAAACAAAAGTCAATCGGCAGATGCGGGTCGGCAAGATAGCACGCGGCGCGAGCGGCGACAAGTCGGCCCGACCGCGTTTCTCGCCCGACTACGCTTGACTTCGACCGTCGCGCTGGCGTACCTTTGCAGTCCGGTTTCGCGCCGGTGTCTGGCTGGGTAGCTCAGTTGGTAGAGCATGCGACTGAAAATCGCAGTGTCGGGGGTTCAATTCCCTCCCCAGCCACCTTAAAAGCCCCGATCATCTGCTGATCGGGGCTTTTTTGCGTTCTGCGCGGTCACTTCTGTTCGTCTGAGTCCTCAGCGGGCGAAACGGCTGAGCCGCTGCCCGGACTCGATCTGCTTGAGCCGGTCGTGGTCTTCATCAGAGTCGATGTCGGCTCCGAGGTCGTCAAAAACACGCTGCGTCATCTCCTCATCCAGCGGGAGAGAGGTGAGCGACTTATCCACCCCGATCCGTCGCACGCCATTGGAGCGGTGGCGCTTGGGATGATCGGCGTTGATGAAAGTCTTGGTGTTAGTGTCCATGCCTGTTCCCTCATCTCACGGCTTCGATTGCGTAACCTTCTCGAAGCGACTCATCGGCCATTTACCCAAAAAGCCCCGATTCTACCGCAGAATCGGGGCTTTTTACGGTCCAAGCGGGCGCCCGTTGAGGGTTACTTGCCGCGCATGGCCGGCTTGGCGGCGAGCAGTTCATCGACCAGCCGCTGCGCCTTGTAGACCGAGCGGAGCGCTTCGATGATCCCGGCCGAGTGGACCGAGACGGTCCGGTTCTGCGACTCGTCGTAGATGAACGAGCCGGGCAGGCTCTCGATGTTGCCGTCGAACACCAGCCCGACGACTTCCATGTCCTTGTTCACCATCGCCGAGCCGGAGTTGCCGCCGATGATGTCGTTGGTGGCGACGAAGTTGAACGGCGTCGAGAGGTTCATCCCCGGCGTTGGCGTCTGCCAGCGCTTCGGCAGGGCGAACTCGGGGTTGTCCTTGAACGGGATGTAGCGGTTGAACAGCCCGTAGAAGGTGGTGAACGCCGGGTGCAGCGTTCCGGCGGCCTCGTAGCTCTTGACGACGCCGTCGGCCAGACGGAGCGTGAAGGTCGCGTCGGGCGGGATTTTGGTCCCATAGACCTCGTACATCGCGCGGCCGAGCATGTTCCGCCGGACGGTTTCCTGCGCGGCGAGGCCGCTGCTCGTTCGGATCACGCCCATCAGCATCGGTAAGACCATTCGGGCCGCGACGAGCGCTGGGTCGTCGGAGGCCGCGATGGCCGTCTCGCCGCCGTCGAACAACTGCTGCAAGAAGGCCGGATCGTCGATCTTCGAGCCGCCGACGATGGCCTGGGCCGTCGCCTGCGGGGTCCGACCGGCGAGCACGGCGTTGATCGTCTCGTCATTCGGGTAGAGCTTGTGGGCCGACTGGAGCAGCATGGCGAACTCCATCACCTGCTCGGCCTTCGGTCCCGACTTCGCCTTAAGCATCTCAACCCGCGCCGACGAATCGGCCGCCGCACCGCGCACGAGGCTGACGGCCGTCCCCATCGGTCCGACGAACAGGTAGTTGAAGACGACCTGCTTCGGGTACAGCTCGCGACGCTGCGCCTGGATCTTCGCTAGATCGTCCCACACGCTGCCGTACTGCTGCTGTAGGGCCGGCTTGGCGGCGATGGCGGCGCGGAGGTCGCGCTCGAACGCTTCTTTGCGGGCGTGGAAGAACGGGTCTTTCAACCCCTCGTTCTGCCCGTTGATCGCCTTGTACGAGTTCTGGATGCCGAACAGGTCGTTGCGCAGCTCGAGCCCGCGCTTGGGGTCGGCGGCGCCGATGGCCTTGTAGGCGTTGATCCGCGCGGTGAAGAAGGCCAACAAGGCCGGCTGCTGCACGTCGCGGGTGTAATCGAGTTGCGACATCGCGCTCAACCGGTTCGTCCGGCCGGGGTTGCCGATGACGAACACCGGATCGCCTTCCTTCGCCCCGCTGGCGCTCCAGCGGTAGTAGTGCTCGGGGTGCAGCGGCTCCCCCTTCTCGTCGTAGGCCCGGTAGAACGACATGTCGAGGTCGTAGCGCGGGTAGGTGAAGTTGTCCGGGTCGCCGCCGAAGAAGGCAATCTCGCCCTCGGGCGCCATCACGAGCCGGATGTCCGTGTACTTCTTGAACCCGTAACGCGAGTAGCGACCGCCGTTGTAGAACTCGACCACTTGGTAGCGCATCGTCGGGTCGTCCGACTTCTGTAGCTCCGTCCGCACCTCGCCCTGACGCTGAACCTTCTCCTGCTCGGTCCCGTCGCCCTGCAACGGCGCCGTCATCTTGGCGGTCACGTCCTCGATGGAGCGGAGCTGCTCGACGAACAGATCGGGCACCTGGCGCTCTTCGGCGCGAGTCTTCGCGTAGAAGCCGTTGGTCAGGAAGTCCTCACCCGGCTTCTGGATCGCGTCGAACGTTTCCCGTGCACAGTGGTGGTTCGTCATGATCAGCCCGTCGGCCGAGACGAACGAGGCGGAACACCACGTCGCGAACTTCAGGCTCGACTGGCGCACGTTCTCCAGCCACTTGTCGTCGGGCCGAAAGCCGTAGGTCTGCTGGATGTAGTCGGTCGGCGGGAAGTCGAACGTCCACATCCGCCCGTTGTCGAACGGCCGAGCGCGGACCGTGTCGGTCCGGGGCACGTTCGACATCATCGGCGCCATCGGCGCGGCGGCCGGCATCGACTGAGCGGCGGCCGGGGCAGGCGTCATCATCCCGGTGTCCTGCATCCCGCCGCCTGAGGAGGCGCAACCGGCCGCCAAGAACAGGGTCAGAAGCGCCCCGGCCGAAGCCGACCGGGTGCGAAGGGTCGAAGGCATACGTCACCTCGTTTGGTGAGAAAGGAGCGTCGCCCGCTTGGAAGCGTCGGCGGCGTCGAAAAAGGGTCAGCCGCTCAAGATAACGCCCGAAGCGGCCAAGGTGTCACCGACAGCGCCGCTTAAGGTCGCCGGGCTGCCCTAGTGCGCGTCGGGCGACGAACCGGGAAGAGTATGATATACCGCATAGTCGCCGCTCGGGCGTGTACCGTTCTTGCGTCCCGAGAGCGCGAGGCCCCGAGCAGCGGGGGAGGCGCACTGTCCGCAGCAGGCTCATCGGAGCGTGTATGTCGCAGCAGGCTGTGCTGTCCGGCCAGACGCCATCGGTCGCCCCGACCGGTCGCGTGGCCGTTGGGAAAATGGAGACGTTCGCCTACGACGACGCCATCGTCCGCAAGTTCGTGCTGGCGACGGTCGGCTGGGGCATCGTCGGGATGCTCGTCGGCGTTGTCATCGCGCTGCAACTGGCGTGGTGGCCGGCCAACCTCGGGCCGTACCTGTCGTTCGGCCGCTTGCGCCCGCTGCACACCAACGCGGTCATTTTCGCCTTCGCTGGCAACGCAATTTTCGCCGGGATCTACTACTCGACGCAGCGACTGCTGAAGGCGCGGATGATGAGCGACCTACTCAGCGCGATCCATTTCTGGGGGTGGCAGGCGATCATCGTCGCGGTTGCCATCACGCTACCGTTGGGACTGACGACATCGAAAGAGTACGCCGAGTCGGAGTGGCCCATCGACATAGCGATCACCGTGATCTGGGTCGCTTTTGCGGTCAACTTCTTCGGGACGATCCGCAACCGTCGCGAGCGGCACCTCTACGTCGCGCTCTGGTTCTACATCGCCTCCATCGTTACGGTCGCGCTGCTGCACATCGTCAATAGCCTCGAGGTGCCGGTCGGCTGGTTCAACAGCTACCCGATCTACGCCGGGGCGCAGGACGCACTGGTGGAGTGGTGGTACGGCCACAACGCCGTCGCGTTTGTCCTGACGACGCCGTTTCTCGGGCTGATGTACTATTTCCTGCCCAAAGCGGCCGAGCGGCCGGTCTATTCGTACCGACTGTCGATTGTCCACTTCTGGTCCATCGTTTTTCTCTACATCTGGGCCGGACCGCATCATCTGCATTACACGGCGCTGCCGGAGTGGGCGGCGACGCTGGGGATGGTTTTCTCGGTCATGCTCTGGATGCCGAGCTGGGGCGGGATGATCAACGGCCTGTTCACGCTGCGCGGGGCGTGGGACCGGGTGCGGACCGATCCGATCCTGAAGTTCTTCGTCGTCGGCATCACCTTCTACGGGATGGCGACCTTCGAGGGGCCGGTTCTCTCGATCAAG
Organism: Bacteroidota bacterium; assembly: GCA_038233775.1. Classification (GTDB taxonomy): domain Bacteria; phylum Bacteroidota; class JBBSVG01; order JBBSVG01; family JBBSVG01; genus JBBSVG01. The sequence continues at coordinate 8,902 of JBBSVG010000029.1, forward strand.
AGCGTCAACGCGCTGTCGCACTACACCGACTGGACGATTGCCCACGTCCACGCCGGGGCGCTCGGCTGGAACGGGTTCATCACCTTCGCGATGATCTACTGGCTGGCGCCGCGCCTCTGGCAGACGAAGCTGTGGAGCCGCTCGCTCGCCAACGCGCACTTCTGGATCGGCACCGTCGGCATCCTGCTCTATATCGTCGCGATCTACATCGCCGGCGTGACCGAGGGGCTGATGTGGCGCGCCTTCGACGCCTCGGGCCGGCTGCTCTACCCGAACTTCGTCGAGTCGGTCATCGCCGTGCGGCCGATGTACTGGGTCCGACTGGTCGGCGGCTCGCTCTATCTGACCGGTGTGCTGCTGATGGCCTACAACCTCTACCGGACGATTCGGACGGCCCCGAAAACGCTGCCTGATCCAGTCGCCCAAGCGCCGGCCCTCGTCGCTGCCTGAGCCGTTTACCCTGTGCGCAGCGGGTCGGCGACCGGCTGAGACGCTCCCCGCCAACCGACAGACGCCCTGCCCTATGGCCCAGCTGACCTGGCACCGCAAGCTCGAAGGGCTGCCGCTGATGTTCACCGTGCTGACGGTCGTCACGGTCCTGATCGGTGGGCTGCTGGAGTTCATCCCGATGATGCTCATCAAGGACGCGCTGCCGAAGCTGGCGAGCGTCAAGCCGCTCACGCCGCTCGAGCTGGCCGGGCGCGATCTCTATATCCGCGAAGGGTGCGTCGGCTGCCACTCGCAGATGATCCGGCCGTTCCGCGACGAGATCGAGCGCTACGGCGATTACTCAAAACCCGGTGAGAGCGCCTACGACCACCCGTTTCTCTGGGGTTCGAAGCGGACTGGCCCCGACCTCGCCCGAGAAGGCGGCAAGTACCCGCACCTGTGGCATGTCCGGCATCTGGACGATCCGCGCTCGACGAGTCCGGGCTCGATCATGCCGCGCTACAACTGGCTGCTTGACAACCCGCTCGACCTGAGCGGACTCGGCCGGAGGCTGACGGCGTTGCAGCGGCTCGGCGTCCCGTACACCGACGGACAGATCGCCTCGGCCGAGCCGGACGCCCGCGCCCAGGCCAGCCGAATCGCCGCCGATATCGCCTCGCAGGGCGGTCCGCCGGCGCTCGATCAGCGCGAGATCGTCGCCCTCGTGGCCTACCTGCAACGGTTGGGGACCGATCTGAAAGGGACGGCGACGAAGGATGCCCAGCCGTCCACCCAGCCACTCGGGAGGTAAGCCATGTTCCGCGAGATCGTCAGTCACGCCGGCTTGCACGGCTTCGCCATCGTCGGGCTGGTCCTGTTCTGCTTGGCTTTCACCGCCGTGCTGCTTCGCGTCGCGCTGCTCTCCCGAAGCGACGCCGAGGCGCTCAACCGGATGCCGCTCGGCGACGACGGCATCATCGCCCGACCGCTTGACCGATCCCCGGAGTCCCGCCGATGAATCCCGAACCGACCCCCGCCGTGCCGCCCGACGAGACCGGACCGCCGACGGATTTCGCCCCGGCCGGCGTGCAGAATCGGCCATCCCCCGAGCCAGACCAGTCGCGTGACGTACTTCTGGGACACACCTACGACGGGATTCAGGAGTACGACAACCCGATGCCCGGCTGGTGGCGCTGGATCTTCTACGCGACCATCGTGTACTCGGTGATCTACGTCGCTGCGCTCCACGGCTTCGGCTGGATTCACCATTATGAGGACGATCTGGCCGTCGAGACCCAGGCGCTCGAGGCGACGAAGGCCGCCTACACGAAAGCCCACGGCGGCGATGCGCCCGACGAACTGGCGCTGCTGGCGGCGACGAAGAACCCGACCGAGGTCTCGGGCGGGGCGCAGCTCTTCGCAGCGACCTGCGCC
>JBBSVG010000030.1:0-10763 GCA_038233775.1 Bacteroidota bacterium
CCAACCCGAACGATCCGGCCGTGACGACCGCGCTCCGGGCGACGGGCGACTCGGCGGCGGTCATGGCGCCGAGCAGTCGGGCGCTGTTCAGTCCGCTGGCCGTCCGCTGGGACTCGACCGGCTACGGCTCGTACACTTATCGCGGCAAGTGGGAGATGATCGACCAACTCGATCTGAGCGGCGGGGCGCTGCGGCCGAACGGCGGCTGGCGCTACGTGCCCGGCTCGGCGAGGGTGTTCGTCCTGCCGTCGATGAAGACGCCGGACGGCCCGTATGCGGGCACGCCGTACCACACCTATGCTGGCAGCCACTATTTTGGCGGCCAGTCCGACCACTGGCCGGTCATGCTGCAACTGACCCGCCGCCGGTAACACCAGCACCTTTTGAAGCCCAACGAGCGCGACCCGGAGCCTTTCCGGTCGCGCTCGTTGTCATTTCTGCCTTTCCGTAACCCGCATCGGCCCCATCGCGTACCGTCCGCCCCGTCCCGCCAACCAATCCGCCTCGCCATGAAGAAACGCGCCCTGCCGCTGCTATTCGCCGCCTTGAAGTTCCTCTCCGGCTTCGCCCTCGTCAACGCCGCCTACGACCTGCACCGCGACGAGTATCTGCACCTCGATCTCGGTCGGCATCTGGCGCGGGGCTACTTGGAGGTGCCACCGCTGATCGCGCTGCAAGCATGGCTCAGCCAGATGCTCGGTGGCGGCGACGAGTGGGTTCACGTCTGGCCGCTGCTCTGGGGCGGCTTGACGGTCTATTTGGTCGGCCGGACCGTGCAGCGGCTGGGCGGCGGGTGGTTCGCCGTCTCGCTCGCTTCGGTCGGCTTGCTCGTCTCGGGCTATGCGCGGCTGAACCTGCTGTTCCAGCCGAACTCGTTCGAGGTGTTCGGCTTCACCTTCTGCCTGTACGCGCTGATCCGCTTTGTCCAGGGAGAACGGCCGATCTGGCTCTACGCGATGGGCGCCGGACTCGGCCTCGGGCTGCTGAACAAGTACACGACGCTGTTCTTCATCGCCGCGCTGCTCGTCGGGCTGGCGGCGACGCCGCTGCGGCGGCTGTTCGGCAACCGACACCTCTACGGGGCCGCTGGGCTGGCGCTCGTGCTGTGGCTACCGAATCTAAGCTGGCAGATTGAGCACGGAATCCCGTTTCTGCACCACATGAGCGAGCTGAACCGGACGCAACTCGTCCACGTCTCGCCGGTCGATTTCTGGAAAGAGCAACTGCTCATGTGCTTCCCAGCCCTATGGATCTGGCTGCCGGGACTGATCGCGGTCGGGTTCGCCCCCATCTTCAAGCCGTACCGGGTGGTCGCCGTGGTTTTCACCGTCGGCTTGCTGATTCTGACAGTGCTACACGGCAAAGGCTACTACGCGCTCGGCTACTACCCGCTGCTGTTCAGCTTCGGTGCCGTCTGGCTCGACCATCGGTTGGGCTCGTCGCGTTTTGCGGCATTTGCCCGACCGGTGCTCGTCGCGTTGCCATTGCTGATCGCGTTGTCGGTGATTCCGTTTCTCGTGCCGGTGCTGGCGCCGGACGCGATGCAGGCGTTCATCGCCAACGCCCCGGATCTCGGCCTGACGCGCTGGGAAGACGGCGAGCGTCACGAGCTGCCGCAGGATTACGCCGATATGCGCGGCTGGCGCGAGATGGCCGACAAGGTGACACAGCTGTACCGCTCGCTGCCCGATTCGGCCCGGCTGCACACGCTGATCCTCTGCGGCAACTACGGTCAGGCCGGCGCGATCAACCACTACGGCCGCGATCTGCCGGAAGCGCTGACCTTCAGCGGCAGCCATCTGTACTGGTTCTCCGACGATTTTGCATCGAGCTTCACGCACCTGATTTGGGTCGATGACAACGATCCCGGCGATCTGAGCGGCTCGTTCGCCTCGTTCACCCGAGCGGCGACGGTGAACGATCCGTATGCGCGGGAGCGCGGCACCGTCATCCTGCTCGGCGTTGGCCCAACGCCCGCATTCCGCGACGGGCTGGCCGCCCGACACCGCCGCGCACTGGCCGAGTGGGAAGGGCAGCGGTAACGTCCAAACGACGACGGGCGGCTCTGCCGACTTCGCAGAACCGCCCGTCGCCCAACCGTCCAAAGGCGCTTACCGGACGAGCATCACCCGCTGCACCTTCAGATCGCGGCTGCCCGAGACGGTCCCGACCGCCTCGACCCGAACCATGTACGCACCGGTCGGCAGACCCGCCGCATCGAACGTCACTTGGCGATTGGCACCGGCGGTCATCTCGACCCCGTCGGCGACGGTCTTGACCGTCTGACCGAGCGTGTTATAGACCCGGATCGTCACGCGGCTCGCTTCCGGCAGGTCGAAGCGCAACTGCGTCGTCGGGTTGAACGGGTTCGGCGCGGCCGAGTGCAGCGCGAACTGCTTGGGCAGGGAAATCGTCTCGACCCGGATCGTCTGGTGCTCGATCCGCTCGCCGCTGAGGCTGATGTCCACCAACCGATACTCGTAGGTCGTCCCGCCGACGATGGTCCGGTCCACGAACCGATACTCACCGCCGCCGCTCCCCTTGCCGACCAACTCGGGCGACTTGGTGAACGACCCGACCGTCGAGAAGGTCGCATTGGCGTCCGTCGAGACCAAGCGGCGCTCGACGAGGAAGCCCTTGTTGTCGCGCTCCGACGCCGTGATCCACGACAGCTCGACGCTGTTGCCGACGTTCTTCGCCTCGAAGCTGGTCAACTCGACCGGCAGCGCGTTGTCCTGCGCTGGCGCAAGCACCCGGCTGAACTCCGAGGTGAAGCGTCCGGTCCCGCTGCCGAGCGTCGCCGTTGCCGTTACCGGCGTGCTCGCGTCGAACGTCACGCCTGCCGGCAGGTAGAAGTCGAACTGGAAGCGGTTCGTGTTGTCCGTCCCGCTGGCGTTGTTGTACGACCCGGTCGTCGCGTCGCGGTCGCGCAACTGGTCGTTCGGGTCGGAGTTGCCCTCGACGAACGATCCGATATAGGTCCGCCCTTCGGCGAAGCCACCCGGCTGGTCGTTGGCCAGCGTCGAAGCGAGGAACAGCTCAATCGTCGCCCCCGGCCGGGCCAGTCCGACGATGCGAACCGACTGCAGCGTCGGGTTGTAGGTCACGCTCTCGAAGACAGGGAAGTTCAGCAGGTTGTTCGCCCCGCCGTCGGGATCGTTGAGGTCGTTCAACGTGTAGAACGGCGTCACGCCGCGAGTCGGCCCGGTGCCCGTCGTCTCGGCCGTCGATTGGCCGAGCAGGTCGATGCCGACCTGATTCGTCGCCGAGTTCGCCGTGTTCCGGTTGTCGAGCACGGTCCCGTTGCCGAAGATCGAGTTGCGGCTGATAACCGTCGCGACGACCCCATTGAGGACCATCACGCCCGCGCCGTAGTTGAGCGAGAAGACGTTCTGCTCGACCGTGTTGCCGGTGCTGCCGACCCGCAGGCCAGCCGTTTCGCCGATCACGCTCACCCCGGCGGCCGGGCCGGTGCCGCGACCGTTGTCCGTCACGGTGTTGTTGCGAACCACCGTGAAGTCGGCGCCGGTCTGCAGGTCGATGCCCGAGCCCTGGTTGGCACTGAATAGGTTGCGGTAGATAGACGAGCCGGTCGAACCGTTGACAGTCAGCCCATCGAGCGTCGGGTTGTTGATCCCGTTCGTCTGAATCTGGTTGTTGGTGATGATCGCGTTGGTCGTCGTGCTGACGAGCGCGATGCCCGGTCCAGTCGAGAAGCCGATCAGGTTCTGCTGGATCGTGGGTGCGGTCGCGCCGACGACGCGAATCCCCGAGCCATTCGTCCGCGTCGTCCCGGTCGCGACCCCGCCATCGGGATCGACGAACCCGGCCGCCGCCTGCGAACCGATCACGTTCAGCTCGACCGTCGCCCCAGAGAAGGCGCCGATGAGGATGTCCGCATCGGCGTTGTTATCGGCGTTGTTGCCGAAGCCGGTCACCGACAGACCACGCAGCGTGACATTATTGGCTTGGACCGAGAGACCGACGCGCAGGCCGTTCAGGCCCCCTGCGTCGCGGATCTCGACCTCGGGCTTCGGCACCTGCAGCAGCGTCGGGTCGTCCCCGCCGCCGGTGCGACCATCGGTGCCGACGCCGACCGCCGTGTTGACCCCGACGAAGCCGGGATTCGTGTCGGTCCCGTTGACCGTCGAGGAAACGATGTTCGCGCTCTCGGTTGTCCCGTCGATGATCGTCGAGGGTCCGGTGATGGTCGGCAGCGCCGTGACGGGCTGGAGCAGCGCGACGCCGTTGGTCAACTGGTTCACCAGCCCAGCCCGCAGGCCAAGCGTCTCGACCCCGTTCGGGATCATGAAGATGCTCGACTCGCGACCGGCCGGCAAGGCGACCGAGGCGTTGGTCGAGTCCTTCCGCAACCCCGACTGGACGAGCAGGTTCTCGCCGCCGAGCGCGTTGCTGTTGAGGATGAACTGCCGCAGCGACCCTTGACCCGCATCGCTGGTGTTGACGACCGTGTCGAAGTTGTAGCCGAAGTCGAAGCCCGACCGGTCGCTGGCGACGAGCTGGACCCGAGCCACCGATTCGGTCGTGTCGTTTGTGGCGGGCGTCTGCGACCAGAGCTGGACAATCGTCTGGGTCCCGCTGTTGGCCGGCGCATCGACCTTGCTCGGCACTTCACCGCCGACGCGGTCGGTCAGGCCGGTTGCGTTCGTCGTCGAGGTCGTCCCTTCGGTGCGGAACGTCTGCACCGGCAGCAATCCGGGGACCGATCCCGCCCGAGACGAAGTCACGGTCGAGTTGACCACCCGAATGTTGTAGGAGGCGTTGGCCGTAACGTTGGTGAAGGTATAGACTCCGTTCGCCGCCGTCGTCGTGGAAGCGACCAGAGTGCCGTTCGCGACCGAGTAGAGTTCGACCGTCGCGCCACTGCGAACGATGCCGCCCGAGGTGATCAGCGAGCGACCCAGCCCGCCGCCGTAGTTGACGTCCTCGAACACGGTACCCGAGATGCTCAGGCCGTTCGCATTCGAGTTGTCAGTGTCGCTGGCCTGCACCGTCGGGTACACGTTACCCTGAGCGTCCTTGAAGGCGATCTGGACGTCGTTGGTAAACGTCCCGGTGGCCTGAGCCGTGTTGACGGTGACCGAGACGGTCCCGCTCGCCCCGGCGACGAGCACCTCGTTGATGGTGAAGATCGCCGTGTTGCGTCCGCCCGAGGTGCCTTGGGTGATCGTCCCGGTGTAACCGGGGCCGAACGAGCCGCTGACGAATGTCGCCCCGGTCGGCAGCAGGTCGGTCACGACGGCGTTGACCGCCGCGCCGGCCGTGGCGCCGGTGGAGGTATTGGCGAATGAGACCGTGTAGGTCGTGTTGCCGCTGACCAGCACCGTCCGGTTGTTCGTCTTGCTCAGCGTAACCACCGGCGTCGGCGGCTGGGCGAAGAAGATCGGCTCGCCGCCTTCAACCTCGACGATATACTGGTTGTGGTTCGAGATGTTCAAGTCGAGCTTCCAGACGCCCGGCTGCGGGTTGGTGATCACATCGCCGTTGCGGTTGGCCGTTTCGGTCCCGGTCGGGTTGTTCCAGACGGCGTTGCCCGACGGGTCACCGTTGAACTGCGTTCCGGTCGGCGAGGTGTACTTCACCGAGGCGGTCCCGTTGTCCATGTCGAAGTTATTGAACTGGACGGAGCCCCGACCCGGCTGGATGAAGGTGAAGAACGACTGCAACTGGTCAACGCCGGTGTCCTGCTGGAAAGCCGACCGGTTGATACCGATGATGATCTCGTCGTTCGTCCCGTTGACGTTATCCGGGTTGGAGAAGCCGGTCGGCGGCGTGTTGGTCGGGTCGGTGTCATCGTCGTAGCCGACGCGCAACCGCCACGCGTTGTTGTTGTCGCCCCGAGCCTGAACGCGCAGCACATACGTCTTGCCCCGCTCGACGGTGGCCGCCGGGATCGTGACGAATCGGCGGAAGTCGGTCGCCTGGGCCGAGTTGAGCGCGTTGATAACCGATATCGGGGCGTAATGCCGCTTCAGGATGCTCGCTCCGGCGGCAACCCCGAAGTTCGGCGTCGCCGTCGAACTGGTCGAGTCGGGGTAGTACTGCATCATTGGCGTGGACGGCGCCCGATACAACTCGAAGCTCGTCGTTCGCAGAATGTTGGTGACGTTGCTGCCGTCCGGCTCGTCGTCGCCGGTGATGGCCCCGGAGGCGCGGAAGTTCGCGTTCATCTCCGGCGAGAGGATATCGACGTTCACCTCCCGACCAACCGGCCAATCGGTCGGGACGGTGATGCGGATGTAGTGGAACTTCGGCTGCGCGTTGGGCGTCCCGGCGGCCGAGTACCAGTCGCCGATCCCCAGCACCTGCGTTTCGCCGTTGGTCTGGACGAACGTCTGGCTGTTGCCACCGGGCAGCGTGCCGAAGTTGCTCGCCGTGGTCGTGGTGCCGCTGACGGCGAAGTCGTACGGGTTGCGCGGCCCATCGTTCGTCGCGAAAGAGACCCGCCCCGACTGGCTCCCGAGCGTGCGGGCCGTGAAGCGAACCACAAACTGCGTCGAAGCCCCGGCTGCGACCGTTGCTGCCGGTTGCACGGAGATGATGAACTCGTTGGCCGCTGTCCCCGCGTCGGCGATGAACGTGACGGTGCCGACCGTCAGGTTCTGCGTTCCGTTGTTCGTGATGGTAAACACCTTACCAACCGGCCGATTCTGCGGCGTCGAGTCGAAGGTGTACGAGCCCGAGTTGTCGGCGATGGCGACGTTGGTCGGACCGGTCACGGACGCGATGGGCACGGCAGCGGCGGTGCCGGTGCCGCTGAGGTTGATCGTAATGCTGTTGGCGCCGGTGGAGGTGAACGTCAGCGTGGCAGCACGGGCGCCGGTCGCCGTCGGGCTGAACGTGATGTTGTACGGACGGTTGCCGTTGGCGAGGGTTCCGGTCGCTGTGCCAGCCGTGACGTTGAAATCACCGGGGTTGGCGCCACCGAGCGTGAAGCTCGGCGTGACGCTCAGGTTCTGGTAAGTTACCGTTGATGTCTTGGCCGCGCTCGTTGAGCCGATGGCGGTATTGCCGAACGCCGTCACTGTCGTGGCGGACAGCAGCGCCGGTTGGGTCGCGTTCAGTGTCACCGCCCGCGAGGTCGCGCCGGTCGAGCTGAACGTCAGCGTCGCCGTCTTGGTCGAGGTCGTTGAAGCTGTCGGCGTGAACCGGACCGTGAAGCGCTGCGTCCCGGTCGTCCCGTTGCCCGACTGTTGGGTCGGCGTGCCAAACACCGTAAAGCTCGCCGCATCCGTCCCGGTGAACGCCGTGTTCAGCGTCCCGGTCAGGTTGGTGTAGCTGACATCAATCGTCTGGTCGTTCGTCGAACCGACGGCCGTGGTCGGGAACGTGACCGGCGTCGTCGGCTGCACGATGTTCGGCGGCGGCGCTGTTCCAGTCCCAGTCACTTGGAAGGTATAAGACTGCTTGCTTACCGTGCTGCTGTTGTTGGCGACCGTCACCAACCGGGTGAAGGTGCCGGTTGCTGTCGGCGAGAACGTGAAATCGACAGTCGTAAAGCCCTTCTTAGCAATCGTGAAATTGCTCTTGTTCGCCGAGAACTCTGTCCCGCTCACACCGATGCTGCTGACAGTTAGAGCGGTGTTTGGTGGGTTGTCGAACGTCAGCGTCACCGTTACCGACGTTCCGACAGTGGTCGAGCCAAATGCCACCGTCCCGTTAGGCGGCGTCCCCCCGTTGTTGTCAGGCACCAACGTTCCGCCCGTCCCGCCAACGTAAACATTGAGATCTTGCGCGGCGGCCGGGGTGGCCCCGAGGAGGAGCAACACCATCAGGGCGCCGAGCCAGCCGAGCAGCCGGGACTGGAAAGATCGAGGGTTGGCACAACGGATCATGGGGGTACCTTCGGGTCGGTCAGAGGAACAGATGAGCATCAAGTCGAGTGCAACAGCGGGAGAAGTCGAAACGGGGGTGCGGCGGGAGGCGGGTGCAGAGTTCGGCCGACAGCGTCTAATGGGGTGCCAACTTCGGCCACCCGATCCAAAGGCGCAACGCGCAGAGACCAGCGTTGGCTCATCTTAGTGAGCCCAATCGCTGTTGCTTTTAGACGATACGGCTTCCCCGCCCGGATCGGATGGGTTTCGATGCGAAACCGGACGACTGGCTGGGAAACCGGGCGTCTGTCGGGTTGAGAAGACATCGGCAACCGCCCAAACCGCTACGCGCGAACGAACTTCTGGTGGGATTCGCGTGAAACCGGTCAACGGATCGATCCGGTCGGAAAGATATAACAAAAAACCAACCGGAACCAATCTTCCGCCCTCGCCGTTTCGCCGGATTCTACCGAATCCAGCGGATCGCTCAGCTGTAAGACGACCATAGCGCTATCAGCAACAAAACTATCAGCCGTCAGCTCACAGCAACAGCACGGCGAAAAAAGCGGTCGGCGGCTCCGCTCATGGTTCGACAGGCTCACCACGAACGGAGATCAAACGGCTGATACACAAAAATTTACAGGAATGACGACCGGCAACAGTGCCGAGCTGCCGTTTCATCATTCTGCACTCATCGTTCATCACTTCTCTTCTATTCATCAATCCGCGATCATCAATCCGCAATCGCCTTTCCATCGCTCCTCGTTCATCGCTCTCCCTTCGGTTCCGGCAAGCGTTGCCAGACGATCCACGCCATCGCGAGGACGGAGAGCGCGGCGATGATCGTGTTCGAGCGGAAGCCGACGTGTTCGTAGATCGGACCGGCCAGCGCGCCGCCGAGACCGAGGCCAACTTGGCCGAGCGCGACCGTCAGGCTCATCAGTGCGCCGCGCCGCTCGCCGGGCACGAGCGCGGTTAAGAGCGCCTGGAACGGGCTGAGGCGCATCGAGACGAAGACCGAAACGAGGAAGAACAGCGGATACGCGACCCAGAAATCGGTGAGGACGTAGGTCGAACCGGCCATCAGCGCGGCCAGCGCGAGGCAGGCGATCAGGATCAGCGACTTGCGGCCGACCCGGTCGGAGAGCCGACCTGCCTGCGGTCCGGTGAGCACATTGGCGATGCCGCCGACCAAAAACAGCGTCGCGATCCGGCCACCGGAGACGTGAAACGTCTCGGTCAGCCATGTCGGCAGGAACACGATGAACAGCGAGAGGCTGAGGAACATCGTGAAATACGCAGCGGCGGCCGAGCGGATCGCCGGGTCTTGGAGCATCGTCCAGTACGAGCGCAGCACGTCGCCGACCGTCAGCCGACCCTCGACGCGGGGCTGTCGCGGCTGCGGGACGCGGAAGTAGATCAACAAGAACGTCAGCACCATCGAGACGGCGAAGCCGAGAAACGGGGCGCGGAAGCCGAATCCGCCAGCCAGATACGTCCCGAGCGGGATGCCGAGAATCTGCCCAGCGGCCGATCCGCTCATCACCCAGCCGGAGGCCCAGCCTCGTCGGCTGTACGGGAAATAGTCGCCGATGTAGGCGACCGCCACGCCGGTCAGCACGCCACCGGCGGCCCCGGCAAGGGCGCGGAAGCCGAGCAGCGCCCAGAACGAGTCGGCCAGCCCGTGCAGCGCGAGGGCAACGGCCATCGCGCCGGTCCCGGCGAGCAGGATCGGGCGGCGCCCAATCCGGTCGGAGATCGGTCCGGCGACCAGCGCACACAGCCCGGCCATGACCGAGTACGAGGTCGTCAGCCAGCCGAGGTTGCCGAACGGGACGTTCAGCTCGCGGCCGATGACGGGCAGGATCGGCGAAACGATCATTCCCTGCGACGACGACGAGAACACCAGCAACCAGAGCGCGAACAGGACCAGATACGCCTGCCCGTCGGCCGGAGACTCGGCAACCGGCGACTCGGCGACCGGCGCGTCAGTGACGGGTGCAGTCGGGGCGGCGTAGGGGTTGAACGGGGTCGGAGCGGTCACGGGCAGGCGGCTTTCAGGTGAACAGCAGCGCGACCGCACAAGGTACGACCGGGCGCCTTCAGACCGGTTCCGGCAGCGGCGAGGTCGGCAGGTCGTGGTGGACGCGAACGCGGTTGCGACCGGCCCGTTTGGCCTCGTAGAGCGCCCCATCGGCCAGTTTCAGCAGCGCGACGGCGCCCGCTTCGGCGCCAGAGTAGAGCGCGGCGACGCCGAACGAGGCCGTCACCACGACCGGACCTGCATCGGTGGCGACCGGCTCGGCCGCGAGGGCTTGGCGCAGTCGCTCGGCCAACCGTTCAGCCGAGAGCAGCCCGGTTTCCGGCAGCAGCGCCGCGAACTCCTCGCCGCCGTAGCGCCCGACGACCTCCGTCAGCCGCAGCCGGTTGCGGAGCGTGGCGGCGACCGAGCGCAGCACTTGGTCGCCGACGGCGTGGCCGTGGGTGTCGTTGATCGCCTTGAAGTGGTCGATGTCGAGCATCAGCACGGCCAGCGGTCTCTCGTAGCGCCGGGCGCGCTCGCACTCCAGCTCAGCCAGATCGAAGAAATGGCGCCGGTTGGCGACCTCGGTCAGCCCATCGACCGTCGCCAGTCGCTGCACGTCGCCGAACAGTCGGGCGTTCTCGATGGCCGTCATCGCTTGGCTGGCAAACGCGGTGGCGACCTCGATCTCCTCGTCGCTGAATCGCTCTTTCGGTCCCTCCTCGCCCACACCGTCGGGTTGCCGCTCGAGCAAAACGACGCCAGCCGTCGCGCTGCCGTGGGTGGCAACGAGCGGCACGGCCAGTCGAACCGCCCCGTCGGCGCCGTCGGGCAGCCGGATCGCCTGCCGGGTCCGGGCCAACTCGGCCAGCGTCGCCGGATCGACGGCACCCAAGCCCGCCTCG
>JBBSVG010000031.1:0-10652 GCA_038233775.1 Bacteroidota bacterium
ATCCACCGACCGCCGTCACGACCGCCGGGCGGTCGAAATGATAGGCGATCTGGACGATCCCGCTTTGGGTCGCCGACCGGTACGGCAGCACGACGATGTCGGCTGCGGCGAAGAACGTCGCGACCCGCTCGTTCGGGACGTAATCGGTCAGCAACCGAACCGTGCCCGGCGGAACCGGCAGCGCGTCGGCTCGGGCGCGGATCGCCGATTCGTCGCCATAGACCTCGCCGACGGCCAGCAGCTTCACGTTCGGTCGCCGGGCGACGAGCGCGGGCATCGCGTCGAGCAGCACGTCGAGCCCTTTGTACGGACGGATGTAGCCGAAGAACAGCGCCACCTCGTCGGACGGGTCCAGCCCGAGCGTTGCCCGCGCCTCGGCCCTACTCGGTGGTGCGCCGAAGATGTCGTAAACCGGATGCGGCACGAGTTCAAGCGGCGCGTCGGGCCGGAACTGCCGCAGATCGTCGGCGACCGACTGGCTCATCGCGATGAACCCGTCGCCGGGCGCGAGCGCGTAGCGGGTGAAGGCGCGGTCGCCGGGTCGGGCCTCGTGCGGGATGACGTTGTCGAGCAGATACAAAATCTTCGTGTGACCGTTGGCCTTTGCGCGACGGGCCACGGTGCCGAACGCCGGACCGAAAAACGGCAGCCAGTATTTGATCACGACCACATCGGGTCGCTCGCGGCGCAGAATCTCGCCGACGCGCCACCACGAGAGCGGGTTGACCGAGTCGAGCAGCCGTCGGTTGGGCACGCGCAACTCGGCCGGATCGTCGGTTCCGCTCTCAAGTTGCGTCTTGCCGGGAAACAACAGCGACGGGTACTGTCGGCTGAAGTTGATCAGCGAAACCTCGTGTCCGGCGGCCGACAGCTTCCGGTAGAGCGTCGCGTTCATGTGCGCCAGCCCGCCGCGCAGCGGGTACGCCGTCCCGACGAGCGTAATCTTCATCGCGCCGACCGAAGCTGCCGACGACACGCGTCGAGCACCTGTTCGACCGTTAAGGTCGGCATACACGACGGGTAGCAAGACGCGGCGACCGGCCCATCGGTCGGCGCGGCAGCCTGTTCGTGGCCGAGTCCGGTCGCGCCGCTCGGGTCGGCGAAGCGCGGATCGGTGCAAGCGGGCTGGAAGAAACAGGTGCAACCGGCCGTCGGCTGGACGATCTCGCCGCGACCGTACAGTTCAAACTCGTGCGGGTTGAAGATGTTGTTCATCAGCACCAGCCGACAATCGAGCCCGAGCGCGAAGTGCATCCCCATCGTGACGGCCGAGACGACGACCTCGCAGCGCGACATCTCGTCTAAAAACACCGGCAGCGGGAAGTGGCCGAGATACGCCGCGCCGCTGGCAAGCGCCAACCGACGGTTCTTCTCGTCCTCGGCCGCGCCGCCGAGCAAGAGCACGCGGTTTCCATCGGCGATCAACTCGCTCGCCAACCGCGCCCAGCTTTCCTCGGGCCAGAGCCGACTCGACCAGCGCCCGCCGCAGCCGGTGTTCAACCCAACGACCGGTCCGGCGCCGGGCACGGCCCACTCGCGGCGCTCGGCCGGGGGGTCGAGCCAGTACGGTTCGCCGTCGAACTCATAGCCGCAGATGGCAAAAATCTCGTCGGGATACGAGCGCGTGTTCGCCCGGTTCACGTCGTCGAACAGCCCGGTCAGCCATTTTTGATAGGCGGCATCGGCGGCCGATTCGTCGCCGGTGTCCGAGGCCGAAACCGGGTGCGGCCGACCGTCGCGCAGGGTGAAGCCGAACCGGCGCTCGGCGGTCAAGGTCGTGACGAGGGCGCACGCTTCCGGGTCTTTGTCCAGATTCATCACCCGACCGAACGGCGTCGCCCGGATCAGTTCGAGATCTTTCGCGGTCCACTTCAGCAACCGATCCACCCCGGCGGCCGGGACGACCTCGGGCGTGTGCGTCAGCCACCAGATCTCAACGCCCGGCCCTTCCGCCCGCAGTCGGCGCAAGAGCGGCGTCGTTCGGATCACGTCGCCGATGGCGCCGAGCTTGATGACGAGCACCCGCTCGGTGCGCGGTCGGTGGAAGTCGCACCCGTCGCAGTGGACGCCGTGCGCCTTGTGCGGGGCACACGGCACGTCGCCGCGCAGGTGGATGCAGTCGAGGTGAACGATCATGCGGCAGGAGGCTCAGCCCAGCTCTTCGCGGATGGCGTACGACTGCTCGGACGTGTACACCTTGGTGATCATCTCGCCGATCAGGCCGACCGAGAACGCCTGGATGCCGACGATGATCAATAAAATGCCGAGAAACAGCATCGGCCGGTTGGAGAGCGGCGCGCCGAGCAGTTTGTCGACCGTCAGCCAGCCGCAGATGAGCAGGCCGATGAACAGGAATGTCATGCCGAAGCCGCCGAAGAAGTGCATCGGCCGCTTCATGTACTTGGTCGTGAAGATGACCGTCAACAGGTCCAGAAAGCCCTTCAGGAAGCGGTCCAGCCCGAACTTGGTGTGACCGTACTTGCGGGCGTGGTGCTCCACCGGCAGCTCGCCGATCCGGTACCCGGCCCACTTGGCGAGCACCGGCAGGTAGCGGTGGAGTTCGCCATAGACATGAATGTCCTCGATCACCTCGCGGCGGTACGCCTTGAGGCCGCAGTTGAAATCGTGGAGCGGAATCCCCGTCAGGGTCGCCGTGACCTTGTTGAAGAACTTCGACGGCAGCGTCTTGGAAATCGGATCGTGGCGGACCTGTTTCCAGCCCGAAACGAGGTCATACGTTCCGTTCAGCGCGTCCAACAGTCGCGGCACCTCGCGCGGGTCGTCCTGCAAGTCGGCGTCCATCGTCACGACGAACCGGCCACGGGCGCGTTTGAACCCTTCCGACAGCGCCGCGCTCTTGCCGTAGTTCGTCCGAAACCGCAGCGCCCGAATCGTCCCGAGCGGACCGGCCGTGCCGTCGGCTCGCAACTGCTGGATGACGCCGAACGAGCCGTCGGTCGAGCCGTCGTCGATGAAGATGATCTCGTAGGGTATCTGCAACTCACCGGCGAACACGGCCGCGATCTGCTGGACCAGTTCCGGCAGCGACTCGGCCTCGTTCAGCAGCGGGACGACGATGGAGACGACCGGCCCGCCGTCCGGGCTGGCCTCGAGCCGCAACGGCACCCCGGCAGCCGACGGCGCGGCGCCGTTGCCGGTGCGGACGACGGACTCGGCGGAGCGGTCGGCGGTCGGGACAGAATCGGGTGCGGCCATCGGGGAATCGGGCGAGAGGGAACCAGTGAACCGGCAAGGTACGAATGTTCCGCCGCCCCCGGCAACCGCCGCGCCGCGCTCGGGCCGCCGCCGTCGTACCTTGCGGACCCGATTGCCGATGGAATTTGACCCGAACCGCGCTCACGATGACCGATTTTCTGCCGCGCCTCGTCGCCTTGCGCGAGCAGCCCGTCCGCACGGTGGTTGGGTTGATGAGCGGCACCTCGCTCGACGGGATCGACGCCGCGCTGTGCCGAATCACCCGCGCCGAACTGCCGGACGCGCCGCCGACCGTCCAAGTGCTCGGCTTCGCCTGCACGCCGTACCCGGCCGATGTGCGCGACGCGCTGCTGACTGTCTCGGCGCCCGGCGGCGGTCCGGTCGAAACGATCACGCGACTGAACGCCGCGCTGGGTGAGTTGTACGCCGACGCCGTGCTCGCGCTGTTGCGAGAAGTCGGCGTCGAACCGGGCGCGGTGGACCTGATCGGGTCGCACGGCCAGACGATTCACCACCTGCCCGACCCGGTCGTGTTCGGCGGGTACCGCGTTGCAGCGACGTTGCAGATCGGCGACCCGACCGTCATCGCCGTCCGCACCGGCATCCCAACCGTGGGCGACTTCCGCACGGCCGACGTGGCGCTCGGCGGGCAGGGCGCGCCGCTGGTGCCGTACATGGATTGGCTGCTCTACCGCTCCGCGACCGAAGCTCGCGGCTTGCTCAACCTCGGCGGAATCGGGAACCTGACGATCCTGCCCGCCGGTGCCGCCGCCGCCGACGTGCGTGCCTTCGACACCGGTCCCGGCAACATGATCTCCGACGGGCTGATGTCGCGGTTCTTCGACCGTCCGTTCGACTGCGACGGCGACGTGGCCGCTTCCGGCGCGGTGCTTCCGGCGGTGCTCGCGTGGATGCAGCGGCATCCGTACACCCGCCGCGAGCCGCCCAAATCGACCGGGCGAGAGGAATTCGGCGTCGGGTTTGTTGAAGCGATGCTCGAGCAGGCGCCTGAAACCGCCACCCCGGCCGATCTCGTCGCCACCGCCGTCCGGTTCACCGCTTGGACCGTCGCTGAGCACGTTCGTCGCTACGCCCCGACGCTCGGCGCGATTCTGGTCTCTGGCGGTGGGGCGCACAACCGGGCGATGCTCGCCGCGTTGCGCGACGAACTGCCCGGCGTGGCGGTCGAGCCGCTCTCCGGCGCCGTTCGGCCCGATGAAAAAGAAGCCGTCGCCTTTGCGCTCATGGCAAGCGCATGGATCGACGGCGAACCGACGAATCTGCCCGCCGTGACCGGCGCAAGTCGCCCGGTGTCGCTCGGCAAGCTCTGTCTCCCGTGATCGTCCCGCACCATGCGTCTCCCGACTTTCGCCTCCCTCGTTCGACCGATTGGCCTCGCGTCAGGGCTTGTCATGCTCGTCGGCGCGACCCGGACCCAGCCGATGCCGCCCGAGCGGCTCATCGGCCATTGGCAACTGACCGAAACCTACGCGCCGATATTGAAAGCGCGCAACCCGCAAATGCTGACCATTACCGCCGTCGGCCACGACCCGTCGAACTACAGCGACGGCGCCTTCCGCTTCCACTGGGACGGCGACACGACCGCCTACTCCGGCTACTATCGGGGCAAGCAACTCTGGTTCGTTTCCCCGCGACGGATCGGCCGGACGAGCATCGACGTGATCTACTCCGGCTCGCTCGCCTCGCGCGACTTCTGGATCGGCCAAGCCCGTCCCCGCGCCATGCCCGACGCGCCCAACGTCCCGCTCTGGTCCGTCACCGCGAAGAGAATGCGGAATGCTGAGCGATGAATGATGAGTCAGACCAACCTCATCGCTTCGCCTTCTCGCCGTTCATCATTCCGCATTCATCATTCATCAATTCCCCATGACCTCCATCCAATCCGTCGGTGAGTTCGGGCTGATCGGCCGCATCCGCGAGATTCTGCGGGCGGACGAACCGGCGCCGGCGCTTGTCGTCGATTTGGGCGATGACGGGGCGGCGTATCTGCCGAAAGGCGGCACCGCAGTCGTCGTCTCGACCGATGCGCTGGTCGAGGGCGTCCACTTCGACCTGACGTTCACCCCGCTTGAGCATCTCGGTTACAAGGCGCTCGCCGTCAACGTCAGCGATCTGGCGGCGATGAACGCGCTGCCTCGGGCCGCGACCGTGACGCTTGCGCTCCCGGCCAAGATCACCGTCGAGATGGTCGAGGCGTTCTATCGCGGCGTCGCTCGGGCGGCGAAGGCGTTCGGCATCACGGTCGTCGGCGGCGACACGACCGCGTCGAGCGGCAACCTGTTCGTCTCCGTCACGGTGCTCGGCGAGGCGAAGCCGAAAACGGTCGTCCGACGCTCGGGCGCGAAGGTCGGCGATGTCGTCGCCGTCAGCGGGACGCTTGGTGCGGCCTACGCCGGGCTGAAGGTTCTGCTCCGCGAGAAAGCCCGTTTCATCCGCGAACGCGACGATTTTCAGCCCGCGCTGGCCGATTTCAGCCGATTGGTCGGGCGGCACCTGTTGCCCGAGCCGCGACTCGACGTGACCCACGCGCTTCGCTCGCTGAAGATCCAGCCGACCGCGATGATCGACATTTCCGACGGCCTGACGAGCGAGGCGCATCACATCGCCAAAGCCTCCGGCGTCGGGATCGAACTCGACGAGGCGCTGATCCCGCTCGACACCGACGCCCGCGATCTGGCGACCGAAGTCGGCGAAGACCCGCTCGAATACGCGCTCGACGGCGGCGAGGAGTACCAACTGCTGCTGACGATCAAGCCCGCCGATTGGGCCAAGCTCGACGCCGCAGCGGCCGATTTGACGCAGATCGGCACCGTCGTCCCAGCCGCCGATGGCGTGACGCTGCGCGAACTCGAAGGCACGCGTCGCCCGCTCCGCGCCGCCGGGTTCGACCACTTTGCCCAGCCCGCGACATGATCGCCCCGGCCTTCGTCCCGCTGGCGAGCCTTCGGGTGATCGCGCCGCCATCGCGTTCGGTCGGCGACGGTCCGCCGCTGCGCGACCAGTTTGGCCGGACGAACGATTATCTAAGAATCTCGCTCACCGACCGGTGCAACCTGCGCTGCGTCTATTGCATGCCCGCCGAGGGGCTCGTCTGGCAGCCCCGCGCCGAGCAATTGACGACCGACGAGATCCTGCGCATCGCACGGGTCGCGGTCGGCGTCGGCGTGACGAAGATTCGGCTGACCGGCGGCGAGCCGACCGTGTTCCCCGAGTTGGACCGACTGATCGCCGGACTCGGCGCGCTGCGACCGCTCGGCCTGCGGACCCTTGCGATGACGAGCAACGGCCTCAACTTGCCGCTTGACCGACTTCGCACGCTCAAAACGCTCGGCCTCGACCGGCTGAACCTCTCGCTCGACACGCTCCGTCCCGACCGGTTTGCCAAGCTCACGCGGCGCGACAGTTGGTCGAAAGCATGGGCCGCGCTGGAAGGAGCGCTGGCCGCCGGGTACGCGCCCGTCAAGCTGAACTGCGTTGTGCTGCGCGGCGAGAACGACGACGAGTTGATCGACTTTGTCCGCTTGACCGAACGGCTGCCCATCGACGTTCGCTTCATCGAGTTGATGCCGTTTCCCGGCAACGGTTGGTCGGCGTCGCTGCTGTTGAGCGCGGCCGAGATGGTCGAGCGGATTCGGGTCGCGTTCCCCGATTTCGCCCCGGTCGCAGAAGCCGACCCGAACGCATCGGCCCGACCGTGGGCGGTGCCGGGTTTCGCGGGCCGCGTCGCCGTCATCTCGTCGATGACCGACGATTTTTGCGACTCGTGCAACCGCATCCGGCTGACGGCCGACGGGCGCCTCAAAAGCTGCCTGTTCGACGGCGGCGAGACGGCCGTTCGCGAATCGCTCCGCTCTGGCGCAACCGACGCCGATCTGGTCGATCTGTTCCGCGCCGCCGTCCACCGCAAGCAAGCCCGACACGGCGGCACCGACGAACTGCTCGCCGCGCCCAACCGCCCGATGATCCAGATCGGCGGCTGATCCCTGCCCCGAGTGCGGTCGCAGGTTGACTATGCCTCTGCTACTCGCTATCTTTGTTAGAATCAGTCTGATTTAACAAAGAGGCGAGGATGAGCGTGAAGACAGGGCATCGGTGGAAGTGGCTGTTGATGGCCCTCGGGCTCCCTTTTCTGGCAACGAACGAAGCCCGAGCCGACCGGCGCTACTACGTCTGGGTTTACCAGTATGCCACGCAGCGGCCGGGACAACTGGCGTTCGAGCATTTCCTGACCGCTCGCGTTCCGGCATTCGCGGCGCTTGGCACCAGCTACGGCGCCGAGTTCGAGCTGGAATACGGCCTCACCCGGCGCTGGGACGCGGCGGTCTATCAGGTCTTCGTTCAGGAGCCTGGCGGCGGGTTTCAACTGACCGCCTTCAAACTGGAGACGCGGTTCAAGCTGGCCGAACGCGGCGCGTTGCCGGTCGATCCGCTCCTCTACCTGGAGTACAAACAGGGATCGGATCTGCTTCACGTCGGCGAGCTTGAGGGCAAGCTGGTGCTGGCTCGAGACTTCGCCCGGTTCAACACATCCCTCAACCTGATCGGCGAGGCGGAACGGGAAACCGGGGCCGATGGCGCGCGGTCGTGGGAAGTCAAGCCGGAGCTGGCCTACGGGTTGAGCTACGAACTGACCCCCGCCTTCCGGCTGGGCGTCGAGGCGCAGGGCGGATTTCCGGAGCACGGCCAGAGCGAATGGCGCATCGGCCCGACGATCTCGGTCGCGACGAGCCGCTTCTTCGTCAACATCGGGAGCGCGCTCGACGTGACGTCGGCGAAGGTCGGCCCGGAGATTCGGGCTATCGTGGGGATCGACCTGTGAGCGCGGTCCGGTCGGTCGGCGGGATCGCCCTCAGCATCGGGTTGCTGGTCGGCTGTGCCACATCCCGTCCCACAGAGTCAGTCTCGACCGAAACCGTTGCAGCGACGCCGGGCGACGCCGATCAATGGACGCCCGAGACGGTCGGCCGGATGCAGCGCTTGGTGAGCGCCCACTGCACCGATTGCCACTCGACCCCTCGGGCCGCAGCCTACACCGCCGACCAATGGCGACGAATCCTGCCGGAGATGCGGGAAGATGCCGACCTGTCGCCGGAGGAATACACGGCGTTGTTGGCCTACGTGGTGCACTTCGCTCGACCCAACTGACGCTCGCACAGCCCGCTCCGAACGCCCCGGCGACCCTTGGTTGCTGGGGCGCTCGTTCGTTGGTGCTCCAGCGTTACCTTAGCGACCCGACGCCGGGTGTGCGTCGAGTTGCTCCCGCCCACACGCCTTGCCCCATGAAGTTGACCCATACGAACGAGTCGGGCGCCGCCCGGATGGTCGATGTCTCGGCCAAACCGGCGACGGTGCGCCAAGCGGTGGCCGTCGGCTCGGTCACGCTGAACGAGCTTGCGTTCCGGCTGGTGCGCGAGAACGGGATGAAAAAAGGCGACGTGCTGGCGACGGCGCAGCTGGCGGGCGTGATGGGCGGCAAGCGGACCGCCGAGTTGATCCCGCTCTGCCACCCGCTCGCGCTGACGCTGCTGACCGTCGAGGCGCGGCTCGATCAGACAACTTCCAGCGTTGAGTTGACGGCGACAGCGCGGACGACCGGACCGACCGGCGTCGAGATGGAAGCGCTGACCGCTGTGACCGTCGCGGCGCTGACGGTGTACGACATGTGCAAAGCCGTGGACCGCGCGATGACCATCGGCGGCGTCCGGCTGATCAAAAAGTCCGGCGGCAAGACCGACTGGGACGCACCGACCGCAACCGAGGGGGACGCATCGTGATTCGCACCGTCGTCGTGACCATCTCGGATCGCAGCGCAGCCGGCGAGCGCGAGGATCTGAGCGGACCGGCCGTCGTCTCGCTGCTCGACGCGGCCAAGTTCGAGGTGGTCCGCACGCTCGTCGTCCCTGATGATCGGGACGCGATCTCGACCAAACTTCGCCGCACCGCCGACACCGGAACCATCGACCTGATCCTGACCACCGGCGGCACCGGCCTCTCGCCGCGAGACGTGACGCCCGAGGCGACGGCGGCCATCTGCGACCGGTTGGTGCCCGGCTTGCCCGAGCTGATGCGGGCCGCAACGCTGAAGGCGACGCCGTTTGCCGCCCTCAGCCGCGCCATCTGCGGCGTGCGCGGGGCAACGCTGATCCTGAATCTGCCCGGCTCGCCCAAAGGCGTGCGCGAGACGCTGGCCGTCGTCCTGCCGATCCTGCCGCACGCGGTCGCGACGCTGCGCGGCGAAGCAAGCGATGCCTCTCACCACGCCGCCGACCGGCCGACAGTCGCCGCGAAGCCGACCGCATTGCAACCATGAACCGCTTCTGGCCGCTGCTGTTCGTCGCGCTTGCCGTCGTCGGCTGCCGCAAACCGGTGCCGACGCCCGAGTCCGTCGCCGCGCCCGAGGTGCCGACCGAGACGCCGGTTCAGGTTGCCGCCGATTCGCTGCTGGCCCGGCAGCGGTTGCTCGCGGCGATGCCGGGCGCGACGGTGATTCAGGCGCTGTCGGTGCCGCTGCCGGGGGCGGAGCGGCAGGCCGTTGCGGTCGGATTGGTGTCGCGGGAAGGGACGCCGGGGAAGCTGATCGTCGTCCGGGCCGACTCCGCGCTGGTCAGCTTTTCGTCGCGCACGCTGGTCGAGACGGGCGCGCTGTACCACCCACGCCTGATGCTCGTGCCCGATCTCGACGGCGACGGGCTGGCCGAGGTGCTGCTCGAAGAACGAAGCGCCGGCAGCGAAATGGTCAGCATCACGCTGACGTTGATCGATCTGGAGTCGAACGCGACGATGGTCGCCGACGGCTTTCTGGGCGACCCGGCCCGGACCACCGATGCCCCGGCGACGTTCACCACCGCGCCCAAACTGCCGGTGAACAAGCGGCAACTGTTTCAGCGCTTCCTGCGGAAGAAGTTGGCCGACGCGCAGAGCCGGGTCGGGCTGGCAGCGCTCTAACGGCCGGTCAGGTTGCGCTCGTACTCGTCGCGGAAGCCCGAAACGGCGGTCGCGATGGCTTCGGCATAGCGCTGTTGCCCGGCGTCGCTGCGGAGCAATTTTTCCTCGGTCGGGTTCGAGATGAACCCGGTTTCGATCAGCACGCTCGGCATCGACGCGGCCCAGAGGACGAGAAATCCGGCCTGGCTGACGCCGCGATTGGGGATCGAGAGCACGTTGTCGAGCTCGCGCTGCACCCCGCCAGCGAACCGCTCGCTGTGCTGGACGAACGCCGATTGGGCCATGTTGCTCAGGATAAAGTACTCATCCGTCAGCTTGGCGTAGCGCGACCGGTCGGATTCCAGCCCGATGACGCCGTTTTCTCGAGCGGCAACCGAGATCGCCGCCGCGCTCTTGCCCGGCCGGAGCAGATACGTCTCGAACCCGGCCGCTTTGGCGCTGCCGGAGTTGCAGTGGATCGAGATGAACAG
>JBBSVG010000032.1:0-10629 GCA_038233775.1 Bacteroidota bacterium
GCCATGCACACGCTGTTTCTCGTCGCGACCGTTTTCGGCGCCACGCTCTGGATCGCGCAGTTCACGCTCTCGCTGTTCGGCATCGGCGACGGCCACGACGCCGGGCTGGGCGATGGCGGCGCGGACACCGACGGCAGCGACGCCGACCACGACGGCTGGTTCGCCGGTCTGCTGTCGTTTCGCGCCCTCGTTGCGGCCCTGACGGCGTTCGGCTTGGCTGGACTCGCCGCCGACGCCGCGCACTGGTCGCCGCTCGCCTCGGTCGCCGCCGCGATGGGAACCGGGCTTCTGGCGATGGCGCTCGTCGCCGTGCTAATGCGCTCGTTGCAGGCGCTCGGGCAGGACAGCACCGTCCGAATCGAGCGGGCGATGGACGCCACCGGCGTCGTGTACCTGACGATTCCGCCGGACCAGACCGACGCCGGAAAAATCCTGCTCACGCTCGGCGGCCGGACGGTCGAGCTGCGTGCCGTTACCCGCCGGTCGGAGCCGATCCCCAGCGGCGCCCCGATCCGCGTCACCGACCTCCTCGGCCCCGACTTGGTCGAGGTCATCCCCGATCCCCTTGCCCCCGGAGCATCCCGCCGTGGCTGATCTGCTCGCCTTCATCCAACCCGCATCCGACTCGACGGACGGGCCGCTCATCCCCTTGCTCGGCCTCGCGCTGCTGCTGGCGCTGATCGTCTTCAGCGTGCTGATGCTGATCGTCCGGCGCTACAAACGCTGCCCGAGCAACAAAGTGCTCGTCGTGTACGGCAAAATCGGCGGCGAATCGTCGGCCCGATGCATCCACGGCGGCGCGGCGTTCATCTGGCCGGTGATCCAGGATTATGCGTTTTTGTCGCTCGAACCGATTCAGATCGAGATCCCGCTGAAGGATGCGCTGTCGATTGAGAACATCCGAATCAACGTCCCAAGCGTGTTTACGGTCGCCATCGGGACGCAACCGGAAGTCATGCAGAACGCCGCGATTCGGCAACTCGGACTCGATGTCGCCCAGGTCAAACGCCAAGCGCAGGACATCATCTTCGGCCAATTGCGCCAAGTGATCGCGTCGATGCGGATCGAGGACATCAACCGCGACCGTGAAAAATTCCTCCACTCGATTCTCATCTCGCTCGAGCCAGAGCTGATGAAGATCGGGCTGATCCTGATCAACGTCAACATCACCGACATCACCGACGAGTCGGGCTACATCGTCGCGATTGGGCGCAAAGCCGCCAGCCAAGCGATCCAGCAAGCGCGCGGCGACGTGGCCGATCAGGAGAAGATGGGCGAGATTCGCGTCGCCGAGGCGCAGCGCGAGCAGCTCGTGCTCGTCGCCAACGCGAACAAGATGCGCGAGATCGGGACTCGGGAAGCGCAGCGCGACCAGATCGTCCGCACGAGCGAAGTTGATAAGGAACAGAAAATCGGCGAGCAAACGGCGGCGCGCGACCAAGCCGTTCGGCTGGCGGAACTCGACAAGGAGCGGAAGATCGCCGAGCAAACGGCCATCTTCGAGCGCGAGAGCCAGTTGAAGGACGCCGAGCAGCGGATGCGAATCGCCGTCGCTGAGGCCAACGCGAAAGCGCTCGCCGGTGAGGCCGAGGCGCAGGCGCGGGTCTCGGGAACGCAAGCCGACCTGCAAGTGCGCCAAGCCGAGTCGTACCGGTTGGGCGAGACGAAGAAGCGCGAGGCTGAAGCGGCCGTGCAGGAGGCGCAGAACCGGGCGATGGCTCGGGCGGCGGTGGCCGAGGGCGAGCGGGTCGAGGCCGAGCGTCGGGCCGCGCTTGAAGCCCCGGCTCGGGCGGAAAAAGCCCGAACCATCGTCGAGGCGGAAGCAGCCGCCGAGAAGCGGAAGATCGAGGCGCACGCCGAAGCCGACGCCGTGTTCGCCCGTCTGGACGCCGAGGCGCGCGGCCAATACGAGATTCTGGCCCGGAAAGGCGACGGCTTGAAGCGGATCATCGAGGCGTGCGGCGGTCCGCAGCAGGCTTACCAAATGCTGATGCTCGAGCATCTCGACACGCTCGCCCAGACGGCTGCGACCGCCATCTCGAACATCAAGTTCGACAAGGTCGTCGTCTGGGAAGGCGGCGGGACCAGCGGCGGCAGCACGGCCAACTTCCTGCAGAGCATGACCCGTTCGCTGCCGCCGATGCTGCAAGTGATGCGCGACATCGGCGGCCTCGAACTGCCCGACGCCATCTTGAAGCGGATCGTCGATCCGGCCGAGCCCGACGCCACGCAGCCAACCGACGGCATCCCGGCGCCCGCTGCCGAGATCGCCCGGCCGACCGACGGCGCCGCGCCCGAAGCGTCACCGGCCACCGCAGCAGCGAAACTGCCCGCCGACAACGGCGCCGCAGCCGACAAGCGCCCGGCGCGCGGCTGACCGGCCGGTATGTTTGTTGTCATTCGGCCCCGTGAACGCGATGCTCACGGGGCCGAGGCATTTTCTTGAAGCGCTTGTTTTTGTTGATGGTTCTCGCTTTTTCGCTCGGCGCCACTCGGGCGAGCGGACAGACGGTGGCGCTGGACACGCTCGAAGCGGTCAGCGGACCGGGCGCGTTGCCGCTCGGGTTGCCGCCCGAAGTGCCGCTGCCGACTCGGATCGCCGCGCCGGTCCGGCCGCGCACGGCGCTCGATGCCTACGAAGGACAGATTCAAACCGGCATCTCGGCGGTTTACAACCTCGAACTCGACCGCGCCGAGGTGATCTTCAGTGCCATTGAGCGCGCCGCGCCCAGGGAACCCATCGGTCCGTTCTTCTTGGCGATGGTCGATTGGTGGCGCATCCGGCTCGATCTGGACAACACCTCGCTCGACGACCGGTTCTACAACCGGCTCGACCGGGTCGTCAAGCTGTGCGACGCGAAGCTCCGGGCCAACCCGAACGACGCCGACGCGCTGTTCTTTAAAGGCGGCGCCTACGGCTTTCGCGGTCAGCTTCGGATCTATCGCGACCAGTGGGTTCGGGCCGCGCAGGACGGGCGGCGGGCGCTCGATGTGGTCGAGCAAGCCAAAAAAGTGGCGCCGAACAACACCGACCTGATGTTCGGCCTCGGGATCTATAATTATTACGCGGCGACGACGCCGGTCAAGTATCCGTACGTCAAACCGTTCATGCTGTTCTTCCCCAAAGGCAACCGCGAGGTGGGGCTCGAGCAACTGACGATTGCCGCCCGTCAGGGTCGGTTCGCCCGCACGGAAGCGATGTTCTCACTTGCCCAACTCTACTTCACCTACGAGGAAGAGTTCACCACCAACCCGACCGATGTGTACCGCAAGGCGCTGGCCTGCACGCAGCAGTTGGTCCAGGCGTATCCGCGCAACGCGATTTTCCAATCGTATTTAGGTCGGGCCTACTTCAAGCTCGGTCGGACTGGCGAGATGGTGGCCGTGTACGACACGGTCGTCGCTCGGGCGGGTCGGCGGGAAACCGGCTACACGGCCAAAGCCGAGCGCGACGCCCGCTATTATTTGGGCGCAACTGCCATCGGCGCCGGCAACGCCGAGCTGGCCCGGCTGCACCTTGAGCGGAGCCTGACGCTGACCCGAGCGATGCCGGCGAGCGAGCAGCGGAACAACTGGAGCATCACGACGCTGCTTCGGCTGGGCAACATCGCCGACTGGCAGGGCGACCGACCGCGAGCCGAAGCGCTCTACAACGAGGTGCTGGGGTTAAAGGACTACAACAAGACGCAGGATCAGGCGCGGGCGTATCTACAGACGCCCTACCGACGTTAGCGGTCGATGGTCGTCAAAAAGATCTCGCCTGTGCGGGCGCGGAGCCGAATCCGACCAGCGCCGCCGTTGATCGTCCCGTTGAGCACGCCGTCGCTGCGGACGGCGTTGAGAAAAACGAACCCCTGCGTCTTGATTGACCCCTTGTCGGCCAGCGCGTCGATCTGGGCTGAGATGGTCGGCGGCATGTGGACGGTGATGTTGCCGCTCAACGCCTCGATCACGATCTGGCCGCCGTCCGGCGGGGCGATCTGCACGTCGGCGCCGCCGTATTCGACCCGAATATCGCACGAACCGCTCTGTCCGACGACCTGCACGCCCCGGCTGCTGCGGATCTTCAGGTCGCCGGTCAGGTACGAGACGATAGTCGAATCGGTCGCCCCGGCGATGCGAAGCGGCGTGTCGTAGGGCAGCTCGACAAAGGCGGTGACACCGGCCGGACCGCGAAACGAGAGCGGCGTCGAGATCGCAACCCGCAGGCTGTCGCCGGCCGATTGGGCGTTGCGGATCGTCATCTGCGACAGCGGCACGTCGGCCAGCGAGCGCTCGCTGACCCGGACGAACTTATCGAGTCGCCAGTTCATCTCCCCGGCCGCGATCCCGGCGCCCGTCACGATGAACCCGCCAATCGGGTTCGTCAGCACGACCGGGGCCGGGATGAACGAGGTCCGGCCGCTCGACTGGGCGCTTACGAAGACGCTGCTGACCGGTCCAACGCCCAGATCATCGACCTCGCGGCGACAGCCCGAGACCACCGCCATCAGCCCGAGGGCGAGCGCCCACCGCTGCTTGTTCATCGCTGCTCCTTGCCGTTGTAAATCACGCCCGCTCCGGCCGCGTATTGTTCGAGCACCGCCGCCGCCTCGGCGCGCATCACCCCGCGCACGATCTCGATTCCGCGTTCGGCCAAGTACGCATACGATTCGGGAAAAACCGGTCCCTCGTCGAAATCGAGCCGCATCGCGTCATCTCGGGTCGCGGCGGTGACCAGCCGACCCACGCCGCTCCAGAGCGTCGCCCCCAAACACATCGCGCACGGCTCGCACGACGTAAACAACTCGAACGGTCCGCCCGGCACGACGCTCAAACTGTACGATCCGACCCGCGCCCCGGCCATCATAAACGCGACCATTTCGCCATGCAGCGTGCAGTTGTTCCCGGCGACGACAAGGTTGATCCCGACCGACACCAGCCGACCGGTCGGTTGCTCGAACACCGCCGCGCCGAACGGTCCGCCGGTTCCGTGCGCGACGTTCAATCGGCTCAGTTCGACCGCAAGCGCCATTTTGGCGCTGTCGT
Organism: Bacteroidota bacterium; assembly: GCA_038233775.1. GTDB lineage: Bacteria > Bacteroidota > JBBSVG01 > JBBSVG01 > JBBSVG01 > JBBSVG01. Next base: position 5,029 of record JBBSVG010000032.1, read on the forward strand.
CGGGATAAACCGCGTTCCAATCAACCGACCGGGCGACCCAATCGGGATACTGCAGATGCACTTCGGGTAGCGTCACAGCTTTGGGAACAAAGTTACTTGGCGGCGCGGGTCAGCCGGTCCATCAGGGCGAGGCCGAGGCCGACGGGCGGGACGTTCTGGCAATAGATCAGCGCCAGCCCGGCGGCGTCGGAGCGGCGAAAGAAGTCGAACACCGAGCGGGCGTACATCTCGACATCGTCGCAGATGACCAGACGACCGAACTGCGAGCCCGGATCGGGCGCGTCGAGGCCGATATACGCCGTCGAGACATCGTCCAGCGCCGCCGATGGGTGGTCGATCAGCACGACACGGGCGCGGGGCGCGTAGTGGCGGTACTTCGTGCCCGGCGAGCGCGGCGGCGCAGGCGGTTCGACTTCCGAGGTGCCGTCGGCGGCTGATTGGGCGGCGAGCACTTCTGGCGAGAGGACCGTCGCGGGCAGGATCGTCTGCAACTGTTCGAGCGTGATCGCGCCCGAGCGTAGCACCATCGGGATCGGTCCGGTCACGTCGATGACCGTCGATTCAAGCCCGTGCTCGGTCGGTTCGCCCTGCAAAATACATGGGATGCGGCCGTCGAGATCGGCCTGAACGGCCTCCCACGTCGTCGGGCTCGGTCGGCCCGAGCGGTTGGCGCTCGGCGCGGCCAGCGGTCGGCCGCACGCGGCCAGCAGCGCCTGGGCGACCGGGTGGCGCGGGATGCGGACGCCGATGGTGTCAAGTCCGCCCGAGGCGATGAGCGGCACGTCGGGGTGTTTGGGGACGACGACCGTCAGCGGACCGGGCGCGAACGCCGCCAGCAGCGCCACAGCCGACAGCGGCATACTCCGGGCGACGAGCGGCAGTTGATCGACGCTCGACAGATGGGCGATCAACGGGTTGTCGGCCGGTCGGTCTTTGGCGGCAAAAATGGCCGCGACTGCGTCGGCGTTGAACAGATCGGCGCCCAATCCGTACACCGTTTCGGTCGGGAACGCGACGACCTCGCCCCGGCGGATGAAATCGGCGGCCAGTTCGGGGTCAGTCGTCAGCAGCGTCTTAGGCATGAGGGTCGGGTCGGTCACGGAGTTGCAGCAGTTGGGCGGCGATGCTGACGGCAATCTCGGCCGGCGCGTTGCCGCCCAGATCAAGGCCCATCGGACAGGTGAAATGGCCGGGTCCAAGCCCGACCGCGTCGAGTTCTTTCCGCAGCCGAGCCGCTTTCGCCCGAGACCCGATCACGCCGACGTAGGGAAACGGGCGGTTTTGTTCGGTCAAGCGCCGCAAGATCGGCAGATCGGTCCCGTGGCCCATCGTCATCAGGAGGACGAAGGCGCGGTCCGGCAACCCGTCGAGCGCGGCGGGCAGATCGGCCGTCAGCGTGGCCGTCAGCCGGTCGGCGGTGGGCAGCTTCGCCAGCCACTCGGGACGCGAATCGAACAGCAGCACCCGGCACGGCAGCGTCGCAAGCAGCCGGACGAGCGCTTGGGCGACATGGCCCGCGCCGAAGATCGCCACGGTCCACTCGGCCGCGCCGGAGCGCTCAAAATACAGCCGAACCGTCCCGCCGCAGGTCATCCCGATGTCGCGGCCGAGGCTCCACGAGACGAACCGAGTCCGCTCGCCGCCGTCGGTTTGCAGCATCGCAGCGGCTTCGTCCAGCGCCCGGCGTTCGAGCTTGCCGCCGCCGACGGTGCCCCGGTCGAGTCCCGCCGAGGTCACGAGCATCCGCGAGCCTACGGCCACCGGGACGCTGCCGGTTGCATCGACAACCGTCACGGCGACGCACGGCTCGCCCGACTGAACCCGCTCCGCCCATCGCGCCAGCACCTCGTCCATCGGCTCGCCTCCTATGGGAAGATACGACCCGAACGGTGCGTTCAGCCCGCCGCCGGTCCGGCGATGAACCGGCCGAACGGCTCGCCAACCGGGTTTCCGCCCGACCAAATCGTCCGGCCGCCGAGGATTGTGCGGACGACGCGACCGCGCAGCTTCCGACCGAGATACGGGCTTTGCCGATGCCGGTGGCGCAGGTCATCGACCGTCAGCGTGGACTCGGCCGACAGATCGACGAGTGCCAGATCGGCGTCGAACCCCGGCGCAAGATGGCCCTTTCGCGGCAACCAGAAGCGTCGCGCGGCGGCGCCAGCGAGCAGATCGGTCAGTTTTTCGAGCGGCAAGTCGCGCCGGGCGACGCCTTCGGTCAGCATCAGCGAGAGCGTTTGGCCGATGCTCGATATGCCGCCCCAAACGGCAAAAAAGTCGGCCGAGGTTTTTAGCTCCGGCGGACTCGGCGAGTGGTCGCTGGCGACCCAATCGACCTCGCCCGCGAGCAGCCGCGTCCACAGTTCGGCCTGCGTCGTCCGGTCCCGGATCGGCGGGGCGCACTTGGCGACGGCGCCGAGTTCCGCCACGTTGTCGTCGGTCAAGACGAGATAATGCGGACAGGTTTCGGCGGTCACATCGACGCCGCGCGCTTTCGCCGCCGCGACTCGGGCGATCCCGGCGCCGGTGCTGACGTGGACGATGTGCAGCGCGCAGCCGGTCGCCTGGGCAAACGTGATGACCCGGTCGATGGCCTCCAACTCGGCGACGACCGGGCGCGAGCCGAGGTAATCGCGGACGCCGGTCCGGCCAGCGGCGATGGCGCGGCGGGCGAGTTCGGCCGTCAGACCATCGTGCTCGGCGTGGACGGCGACCGGCAGGCCGAGCGCGGCGGCGCGGATCATCCCGTCGTAGAGCGTGACGTCGTCGGCCGCCGAGAAATCGGCCATCCCGCTGTTCGACAAAAACGCCTTGAATCCGATTGCCCCAGCGGCGGCCAACTCGTCCAGCCGGTCCAGATTCCCCGGCACGAGTCCGCCCCAGAGCGCGAAATCGACCCGACTCGACCGCTCCCCCGCTGCCCGTTTGGCTGCAAACGCGGCGGCATCGACGGTCGGCGGCGTCGAGTTGAGCGGCATGTCGATCAGCGTCGTCCCGCCGCCCGAGGCAAAGGCGAGCGAGCCGGTGGCGAACCCTTCCCACTCGGTCCGACCCGGCTCGTTCAGGTGAACGTGCGGGTCGATCATCCCCGGCAGGACGTGCAATCCGGCTGCATCAACCGTCTCGCGGCCGTCCGCCAACCCCGGCTCCAGCGCGACGATCCGGCCGTCGTCCACGGCAATGTCCAGCGACTGCACGCCGTCTGGCAGCACGACCGCGCCGCCACGAATCACGAGATCGTGCATCTAACTGCCCCGGTAGGTCGAGTAGGCGAACGGCGAGACGAGCAGCGGGACGTGGTAATGCGCCGCCGGATCGGCCAAGCCGACCCGAATCGGGACGCGATCCAAGAACGGCATCGTCGGCGCGGCGAGGCCGAGATCGAGCTGATCGGCTGGCGGCGCGAAGTAATCGCCGACGTGGAACGTCAGTTCATACACGCCGGGCGCCGCATCGGCCGAGAGCAACGGCCGGTCGAGTCGCCCGTCGGCGTTGGTCCGCGCCTCGGCCACCGGCACCCGGCGCTCGTCGCCCTCGATCCGGTGCAGCTCAACGCGCACCCCGGCCGCCGGTCGCCCGCGAGCCGTGTCCAACACATGGGTGGTTAGAGACATATCAGGAAGCGATGAGTGATGAATGAGGAGTGATGAATGGACAACGCCGCAGCACTCAGGGGTGCTCGGTCATCATTCCGCGTTCATCATTCCGCATTCCGCCCAACCGTCGCGGTGATCATGCCGTAGGGTTCGCTGGTGGCGACGAAGACGGCGTTCGGGTTGTCGAGCGAGAACGGGCTCAGATCGACGAGCAGCCGGTGCTGGTTGGGCAGCGTCATCGTGATCTCGGCGACCTCGGCGCAGGCGTCGAGCGTGGCTTGGGCCATGACGAGCAGCGTTTGCTGGACGGCGAGGCTGTCGTGTCCGGCGAAGGCGGTCAGCATCGCCCGGCGGATCGCGTCGTGGGCGGCGGTCGGGTCGGCCGGAACGGCGGTGTAGCGCCAGACGGCCGTGACGCTCGTCGCCATGATCCGGTCGGTCGTCTCTTTGAGCGACGTGTAGCGGTCGCGCTGAAACCCGGTGAAGCCGGAGCGGGCCGTCTTCAGCACGACCAGATCGTCCAATCCACCGTGAACCGTAACCGTCCCGTCGCGGTCGGCCCGAACCTGGGCGGTGCGACGCTCGGCGCCGGTTGAGACAAACGCGTGCGGGTGCGGTGCCCCGGATTCGTCGCTCAACCGCGCCCAGCCGGCCTGCCGAATCGACACCGTTGCGGCCGTCACAGCATCGGTCGAGTCGAGAAAATGCCGGGCAACCGTTTGCGCGAACGCCTCGACATCGACGATCACGTGCTGCCGGGCGAGGGCGTACACGGTGTTCTTCATCGTGTCCGTCGCGACGATTCGGCTGTTGTCGCCGTGGGTGTATGAGCGACCGAAATCGCCTTCAAGTTCAATATCGACGCTCAGTTCGGCCAGATCGTGCCGACCATCGTCGTGCCGGTGGACGGTCGTCAGCCGAACGGCGGACTTGCCGTAGGTGTGGTGCAGCAGGGTCGCGGTCATGTCGGTTCGGGGTCGGTGAGCGTCGGGGCGAAGCGGGCGAGGGCGGCGGTGAGCGTGGCCCGTTGATCGGCGGTGTGGGCCATCCGGTCGAGATCGACCCGGTGCATCGCGCCGCCTGTGGTTTCGGCGGTGAACACGTCGCCGTCGAATCCCGCCCGGCGGACATCGCGCCACGGCAGCACAACCCGGCGGAGCAGGTTGAACCGGATCGTCAGTTCGTCGGGGTCGAGCCGGATGTAGCGCGGACCACGCGGCCGATACGGTTTGAGCTTCGACTCGAACAGGGCAATCGAGAGGAACACCAACCCGAGGAACACAAACGTCAGCGGCAACGCGCGCTTGCCCAGCTCGGCCAACTCGGCGGCGTGGGCGAACTCGGCCAGCGCGGCGGCCAGATCGACGAACCCGACCCGTCGCCCATGAATCAAATGCGGCCGTTTCAGCTCGATGACGACGACGACCGCAAGCCCGATCCCAGCCAACAGGACGAACCCGGTCGCGACCGAGACATGACCGGCGCCGATCTGATCGACGGCGCCCATGATCAGCGTCAGCCCGGCGACCAGATGGCGAAAGGCGTTGGCCCGCTCGATCCGCTTCGGGACGAGCCGAACGGTCAGGCCGTCGGCGGGAATCGGGTCAGCGTGCATCGGCGAGCAGGTCGGTCAGGCGGAACCGGGCGATCTTGCCGATCTCGCCGAGCGCGGTCGCGATTTCTTCCGCCCGATTGTGGCGCAGCCGGATCGGGAACGCGGTCAGGATCGACGCCTTCTTGTGCTCTCGGGCGCACAGGACGAACGGAAAGCCGAACCGCTCGCGGTAGGCGCCGTTGAAGTGGTCGAAGGCAACGACCTCGTCGTCCGTCAGATCGCCCAGCCCGGCTGAGGCTTGCTCGCGGCTCGATTCGGCCGTCAGCGTCCCGGCCCGAGCGGCGCGGCCGACCAGATCGGGGTGCGCTTGGATCAGCCCGAGTTTTTCGTCGTCGGTCGCGGCCTCAACGGTCGCCATCAGCGCGTCGTGCAGCGCATCGACCGAGGCGA
>JBBSVG010000033.1:0-10478 GCA_038233775.1 Bacteroidota bacterium
GCTCGTCGCGCTGAACCCGAACCAGCAGGTGCAGGCCTACGGCAAGCTCAACTACGACCTGACCCCGGCGCTGCGCTTCTCGTACTCGCTCAACGGCAACGACACGCGCTACAAGAATTACGACCATTTTCAGCGGTTCAACCCCGATTACGAGTCGTGGAACTTCTCCCGCTCGTACAACCATACCGCCAAAGCGACGCTCACGACGAGCCCTTCGACGTTCTACACGCTGACCGGCGCGCTCTACCAAACGCGGTTCGACCGCTCGGCCGCCGATCCCGACGCCGCCGGCCGGTTCGCCGTGTTCGCCAACCCGTTCGACCCCGAAACCGGGATCGGTGACACGGCCAAGCTCGATTCGCGCTACCGCTACCAGTACGCCGCCGGGTACGGTCGGGTGCTGGCGGGGATGTTCTCGACCGGCGGCGTCAACGTCGGCCAGACGCACCAGTTTGCCCGGACCTACGCGCTGCGCGGCGACGTGACGAGCCAGCTTAACCAGGTTCATCTGGTCAAGGCCGGACTCGACCTGCGCCGCCACTCGCTCCGCTTGCAGCGCTTCTCGATCCCGTTCGATGTCAACACCGGGCAGATTTATCTGCCGAGCGACTCGACCGATCTGTACGATTTCTACGAGCAGAAGCCGCTCGAACTGGCCGCGTATATTCAGGACAAGATGGAGTTCGGCTCGTTCATCGTCAACGCCGGTGTGCGGCTCGATTACTTTAAGAGCAACTCGCTTGTGCCGACCGACTACGGCAACCCGCACAACGACGACGTGCCGGGCCAGACCCGCACCGATACCCAAGCGTTCACCGACGCGGGGGTGAAGTGGTCGATCTCGCCGCGCATCGGGCTGGCGTTTCCGCTGACCGAGCGCGGTGTCGTCCACGCCTCGTTTGGGCAGTTTTTCCAGATGCCGGAGTTCAGCAGGCTGTACGAGAACCCCGGTTTCAAGGTCTTCACCAACGACCCGACGGTGCTGATCGGCAACGCCAACCTCAACCCGCAGCGGACCGCACTCGGCGAGATCGGGTTGCAGCAGGAACTGACGCACACGATGTCGGTCGATGTGACCGTGTTCTACCGCGACATCCGCAACCTGTTGGGCTCGTCGCTGCGCTCGGTCGAGGGCGGCGCGGCCAACGGTTACACCTACGGCTTGTTCACCAACACCGACTTCGGCTCGGTGCGCGGCGTGACCGCCTCGCTCAACGTCGGTCGCGGCGGCGGGACGCTGTCGGCGGGGGTGGATTACACCTATCAGGTCGCCAAGGGCAACTCGTCCGACCCGACCAGCGCGTTGCTCGTCGCCCAGTACAACCGCGAGCGCGGCGTGTCCAACAACGACAGCACGCTGGTCACGCGGCAACTCGTCCCGCTGAACTGGGACCTGCGGCACACCGTCAACGGCTACGTGACGATCCGGCCGAACGGTTGGTTCGATCTCGGGATCATCGGGAAGTTCCTCTCGGGCTACCCGCGCACGCCGTCCACCGGGTTCAGCCAGTTCGACACGGATTTCCGCCGCGAGTTGCAGAACACTGAGCGGTTGGCCGGTGAGTTCCGGTTGGATCTGCGGATCGAGCGCGGGTTCACCTTCGCTGGCGTTCGCACCGGCGTCTTCTTGAAGGTCAACAACCTGCTCGATTCGTACCGACCGAGCACGCTGCCGCAGCTCGCACCCGAAGAAATCGTCCAGCACGATGCGACCTTCGCCGGGCTGCGGAACCGAGCGGTCGATCCGTTCCCGGTCAACTCGCTCTACGAGATCCGTTACAACCCGGCCAGCCAGCCGACGCCGCGCGAAGTCCGCATCGGCGCCAACGTCTCGTTCTGATCGTCGCCGCCCACAGACCTCTGGTTTCAACCCTTGCCAACGTGATGACCTTTCCCCGCCTTCATTCGCGCCGCACCGCTCGCGTCGGCACCCGCCGGGCGCTCTGGTTGCTGTGCGCCGCCGCCGGTTCGCTGCCAGCGGTTCGCTCGGTCCACGCCCAGCAGGGCGGCCAATCTGGGATCTACATCGACCCGGCGCTGTCCGACAAGGACGCCCGGCTGTCGTCGTCGATCAAGGGCAACCAGGTCGAGACGCTGCTGTCGAACTACGGCCTGATCGGGTTGGGCAACGGCTCGATCAACCGGGCTGGCGTCTGGCCGCGAGGCACCGGCCACGGCCACCTGCACATGATGACGCCGATCATCGCCGCGACCGTGACCGCCAACCTCGGCGCGACGGACGGGCAACCGGTCCGCATCGTCAGCGACGGCTACATCGACAACATCGAGCGCGAGCCGGGCGGGACGTTGCAGTGGAAGTTCCAGCCGCTCAGCGGTTACCAGAACACCGGGATCGCCGCCTCGAGCCGCGAGGTTGCCAACTCGCTCAACGCCCAATCGTGGCCCGGCGTGTGGCCCGGCTACCCGTCGGAGTGGAACGGTCGCTGGCTGGGCTATTTCGGGCTGAACCAGTTCAACGCCGACCAAGAAGTGCTCTACCGGATCGACGACTCGCACAACAATGAGTTCCTCTCGCAGTTTCGCCCCGATCCGGCTCGACCGGAGATGGGCGGACTCGGGATGCAGATCGAAGTGCGCCACTTCCAATGGAGTCAGCCGCTCGCCCAAGACGTGCTGTTCAACCACTACCAAGTCTCGAACATCGGCAAGACGACGTTCAACACGACGAACACGCCGATCTTTTTCGGCGGTTACGCCGACCTGAACATGGCCGGTTCGGGCGCGACCGACGATGTCGCCTCGTTCGACCGGTCGCAGGATATGGTCTTCGCCTATTCGTATAATGGCGAGCGGACCGGTCGCGGGATCTGGACGACGTTCCCGAACATCCCGCCGGGCTACATGGGGTGGAAGTTCCTCGAATCGCCCGGCATCTCGACCGACGGTCGCGACAACGACGACGACGGGATGACCGACGAGCGCCGCGACAACGCTGCCGGTCAGCAACTCACCCGCGACCAGTTTCTGGCGACTCTGTCGAACCTCGAACTGTTCCGCGCCCGCTACGGCGAGCCATCGGCGACCAAGACCGTGTTCTGGTCGGGCGATGAGGACGGCGACTGGAACGCGTTCGACGACGCCAACGGCAACGGCCGGCTCGATTACGAGGATCTGAACAACAACGGCGTGCTCGACGAGGGCGAGGACACCAACGGCAACGGCGCGCTTGATCTGGAGTCGATCAACGACGACAAAGGCAGCGACGGGATCGGACCCGGCGAGGACGGCTACCCCGGCGCCGACGCCGACGGCACCGAGGGCAACGGTCGGCCGGATCAGGGCGAGCCGAACTTCGGCAAGACCGACAATGACGAGAGCGATCAGGTCGGCCTGACGAGTTTCTCGGCGCCGAACATCGGCAACGTCGCCATCTCCGACGAGCCGGCCATCTGGGAGCGCGTTTCCAACGGCCAGTTCGAGTTGGTCAACACCGAAACGGCGCCGCTGAACCTCGGCTGGCTGTTCGGTTCCGGCCCGTTCAACCTGACCCCGGCGCAGACCGAGCGGTTCTCGACGGCGTTCGTCTTCGGCTTCGACCGCGACGCGATCTTCCGCGCCGCCAACGTCGCCCAGCGGATCTACGATTCGGACTACCAGTTCGCCAAGCCGCCGCTCACGCCGCGCCTGACCGCAACCCCGGCCGACGGCAAGGTGATCCTGACGTGGGACAGCCGTTCGGAGCGCTCGCGTGACCCGATTTATGGGTTCGACTTCGAGGGCTACCAGCTCATTCGCTCGACCGATCCGTCGTTCCAGGACGCCAAAACCATCACCGACGCCCAGGGGAACCCGCAGCTTTATGAAGCCATCGCCCAGTTCGATCTGGCCGATGGGCTGACCGGACCGCACCCGTTGCAGTACGGTCAGGAGCAGGGCGCGCCGCAGGGCTACACGTATTTCACCGGCAAAGACACCGGCTTGCAGCACTATTACGAGGACACCAAGGTCATCAACGGGCGGACGTATTACTACGCGCTCGTCGCCTATGACAAGGGATTCGACCTCAGCTTCGTCGATAAAGGGATCGTGACGAACCGGTTCCTCTTCCCGATCACCCCGGCCTCGACGCCGTTCTTCATCGACGCACGCGGCGGCGGGATCAAGAGCCAGTCGCTCAACACGGCCATCGCGACGCCGCGAAGCCGCGCTTCGACGTTCACGCCCGGCGCCTCGCCCGACAGCCTGACGCGCACCGCCGGGTTGGCCGCCGGCCGAATCGGCTTCGATCCGGTCGTGCCCGACTCGCTCCACTCGGCGCGCTACACCGTCACGTTCACCGACGCGCCGGTGCTCAACACGGCCGACATCCGCACGGCGAGCTACACGATCACCGACCAAACGACCGGTCAGATCGTCCGCAACAAGATCGCGGTGCCCCAAACGCTCGACCGGAACGCCTTCACCAGCCGGTTCGACGCGGAAGTGCTCGAACGCGGGTTTGTGCTGAACTTCACCAACCGCTACGCCGACACGGCCCGAGTCCGCCGCCTTTCCGGGTTCGACGGCGACGTGGCGACCGACCTCGTGCCTCGGGTGACGCTGGCGCCAAGCTGGCCGTCGCCGATTGCGCCGAGCCGGTCGATCATGATCGAGTTCGGCGACCCGAACGGCCCCAACATCGGAACCGCCTTCACCGGCACCTCCGGCACCTCGACCCGGCCGACGAAGTTCAAGGTCGTCGATCTTGCCACGGGCGCCCCGGTCGAGTTCATCTTTACCGAGCGCTCCGGCTTCCGCAACGGGATCGTTGATTCGAGCGAGACGATCACGATTGCCGCCCGGCCGCTGCCGCTGAACGCGAACGATTTCCTGATCGAAGCGTGGAAGGTCGTGTTCCGGGGGCCGACCGATCCGGCCAAAAAAGCCAACTATCGGCAGATTCCGGCGGGCACGCGGTTCATCATTCGGACCGATCAGCCGTTCGGCGCAGGTGACGTGTTCGAGGGCGAGACGACGCGCGGCTCGGTTCGGACCGCCGACGCAGGCGACGCGCTCGGTCGGATTCGGGTCGTCCCGAACCCGTTCAAAGTCACCAACGAAGGGGCACAGCCGTTCCCGCTCGGCTCGGGTCCGTTTATCCAGTTCACCCACCTGCCGGCCTCGGCGACGGTCCGCATCTACACGCTCAACGGTCGCCTGATCAAGACGATCCAGCACGACGGCTCGGCCGGGTCGAGCGGCGAGGCTGGCGGCGTTGCCCGCTGGGATCTCGTGACGGAGGACGGGCTGAACGCCGCCTACGGCCTCTATATCTACCACGTGACGGCGCCCGGCGTGGGCGAGACGACCGGCAAGTTCGCCATCATCCGCTGATCTCCCCGAGCCACGACCATGAGGACCGATATGACGAACCTCCACAGCCGCCGCGCCGCTGCCGTCGCCCTGAGCGTCGGCGTGCTGGTCGCCTTCGCCGGTGACAGCCGCGCCCAGCGGACCATCTCTCGCGACGGGACGACCGCCGCGCAGTTTCTCGAGATCGGCGTCGGCGCCAGGGCGGAAGCGATGGGCGGCGCGTTTGCGACCGCGACCGACGTGTCCGCGCTCTACTGGAACCCGGCCGGCGCCGCCGCGATGACCAGCAACGAAGCGATGTTCACCTACACGAGCTGGCTGGCTGGCGTCAAGCTCAACTACGCCGCGTTCGCGCTGAACCTCGGCCGCGTCGGCACGGTCGGCGCCAGCGTGTACCGGATGGGCTCGGGCAACATGGCCGTGACGACCGAGTTGCAGCCGGACGGGACCGGGCAGACGTTCGAGGTCGTCGATGCCGCCGTCGGGCTGACCTACGCGAGGCAGATGTCCGATCAACTCTCGCTCGGCGGCTCGGCCAAGTACATCCACTCGGACATCGCCCGCTCGTCGGCTTCGGGGATCGCGTTCGACATCGGGCTCCAGTACGCGACCCCGCTTCGCGGCGTTCGGCTCGGGATGGCGATCACCAACTTCGGCAACGGGCTGCAAGTCAGCGGCCCCGACGTGATCGTGCGGACGCAGGTTTCGGACAACGGCGAGCAGGTCATCAGCTCGCTCGGGACGCAGCAATGGGAACTGCCGCTCGGGCTCCGCTTCGGCGTCGGCTACGAACCGATCAAGCGCGACAACGTGAAGCTGACCGTCTCGTCCGACGTGCTCTATCCCAACAACGCCAACCCGTTCGTCAACGCCGGGGCCGAGGTCGGCTACCGCGACCTGTTGTTCGCTCGGGCCGGGCTGCGCGAGCTGTTCCTCGATTCCCGCGATGGCGCCTCGTTCTCGTTGGGCGGTGGCCTGAAAGCCTACGACGTGAAGTTCGACTACGCCTTCACCGACATGGGCCGCCTGCCGAACGTCCAGCGCCTGACCCTCGGCGTCGAGTTCTGAACGTGACCCGGTTCCGCCTGCGCCGCCTCGTCCCGCTGCTCGTCGCCCTGATCGGGTCGGCGTGCGGGGGCGAGGCGGTTCGTCATCCGGCGCCGGTCAAGCTGACGATCTGGGACGTGCCGCCGCCGGTCGGCGCCGACGATGTCGGCCTGAGCCGCGCTATCGAAGCGTTCGACCGGGCGCACCCAGAGATTGAGGTCGAGATCGGGACGGCCGGCGAAGCCGAATCGTCGTCTCGCGGCGGCGGCTCGACGCAGCGGTTGTTGACCGCCATCGCTGGCGGCGTCGCTCCGGATGTCGTGTTTCAGGACCGCTTCACCATCGGCGGACTGGCCGCACGCGGCGCGTTTATGCCGCTCGATTCGCTGCTCTCGGCGACGCCCGCCATTCGGGCCGACGATTTCTACCCCGCCGCGCTGGCCGAGTGCGTCTCGGGCGGACAGCTCTACGGGCTGCCGTTCGACATCGACGCACGGGCGCTGTTCTACAACAAGACGCTGTTTCGTCGGGCCGGACTCGATCCCGACCGGCCGCCGCGCACGTGGGCCGAGTTGCAAGCCTACGCCCGACGGCTGACCACCCGCGACGCCGACGGCCGGATCACCACGCTCGGTTTCTCGCCGACTTACGGCAACACGTTTTATTATCTCTACAGCTTTCTGAACGGCGGTCGGTTTCTCTCCGCCGACGGTCGCCACGCCACGTTCCAGACGCCGGAGAACCTCGCGGCGCTCCGCTTCATGACGGCGACGTTCGACTCGCTCGGTGGCCGACAAACCGCCGTCGATCCGTTTGAGCGCGGCTTCGGCACCGATCTGGTCGATCCGTTCGCCACCGGCCGGGTCGCGATGAAGATCGACGGCAACTGGGCGCTCGACCGGATCGCCCGCCGCGACCCCGACATGGACGTGGGGTTTGCCCCGCCACCGACGCCGGACGGTCGGCCGGGGACGACGTGGAGCGGCGGGTTCGCTTTCGTCATCCCGACCGGCGCCGCGCACCCGCGCGAGGCGTGGCAACTGATGACGTTCCTCGCCACCCAAGCCGGCCACGACGCCGAGGCGCGGGCGCAGGCCGAGGCCAACGCCGCCGCCGGCCATCCGTTCGCCATCCCGAAGCTCGCCGCCCACCGGCCGTCGAACGTCGCCCGGCAACGCGACTATCCGATCCAGCAACCGGCGCTGCGGTCGGGTTATGAGACGTTCGTCGGGCTGCTCGACCGAACTTCGTACCGCCCGGTCACGCCGGTTGGTCAGCGCCTTTGGGACGAGCAACTGCGGGCGATGAACCGCGCCACGCTCGGCACCGCCACGCCCGAGATCGCGCTGCGAGACGCCGACCGCGCCGTTCAGGCCGATCTGGACGCATTTTATGGCGGCCCGACTGGTCCACCGCTCGCCACCGGCCGCTGGCTTGGGCTCGGTCTGGCGCTGCTGGTCGGGTTGACGGGCTGGCTGCTGGTCCGGCTCGACCGGCTGCGGCGCCGGTCGCGGTCGGCGTTTGTCGAGGCTCGGGCGGGCGTGCTGTTCGCGCTGCCGTGGATCGTCGGGCTGGTCGTCTTTACCGCCGGGCCGATTCTCGCCTCGTTCGTCCTCTCGCTGACCGATTACGACGTGCTCCACCCGCCGCGCTGGGTCGGGGTCGACAACTATCGGCAGATGGTTTCCGTGACGGGCGGCGTGCCCAACGACCCGCTGTTCTGGCGCTCGCTGGGCAACACGATCTGGCTGACGGCGGTCGGCGTCCCGCTCTCGCTGGCGGTCGGCCTCGGCCTCGCGATGCTGGTGGATCGGGCATTTCGCGCCGTCGGACTGTTCCGCACGCTGTTTACGCTGCCGAGCATCCTGCCGACGGTTGCCGTCGCCGCGCTTTGGGTCGTGCTGCTCAACCCGGAGATCGGGCTGGTCAACAGCGGACTGCGGGCGCTCGGACTCGGCGCGCCGAACTGGCTGGGCGATGCGCGGTGGACCAAACCAGCGGTGCTCTTGATGCTGCTCTGGGGCGCTGGCGGCGGGATGCTCATCTGGCTGGCCGGGCTGCGGACGATCCCGACGGCGCTCTACGAAGCCGCCGCGCTCGACGGCGCCGGTCCGCTGGCTCGCTTCCGCCACGTCACGTTGCCGCTGCTGTCGCCGTATTTGTTCTTTAACCTGATTATGGGCATCATCGCCCACGTCCAGATTTTCGCCCAACCGTACATCCTCGATCCGACCGGCGGCGCCGACGATTCGCTACTCGTGTACGTGTTCTACCTGTTCAACCGCTCGTTCAAATACTTCCAGATGGGCTACGCGTCGGCCCTTGCGTGGGTGTTGTTTGGGCTCGTGCTCGTCCTGACGGTCGTCAACTTCCGCCTCGCCCCGCGCTGGGTCCATTATCGGGACGACGGATGACCGCTCCGCAACGAGATCCCGAACGCAGCTTGTCGGTCGGCCGAGCCGTGCTGCTTGGCGGGCTCGGCGTGCTGTTCGCGCTGCCGCTCGTTTGGCTGCTGGCGACCTCGCTCCGCCCGGCCGAGGAGATCGCGGCGGCCCGGACGCTGACCGGGTTCTGGCCGCGCCGACCGACGCTCGACAACTACCGGCAAGCGCTGAATCTGGTCCCGTTTGGCCGATTCTACCTCAACACGCTGCTCGTGACCGGGCTGAGCGTCGCCGGGACGACCGTCTCGAGCGCGCTGGCGGCGTTCGCGTTTTCGCACTTGCGCTGGCCCGGCCGCGACGCGCTGTTCGCCGTGCTGATCGCGACGATGCTGCTGCCCGGCCAAGTCACGATGGTGCCGGTTTACCTGATTTTCGCCAAGCTCGGCTGGGTCGGTTCGCTCAAACCGCTGTGGGTGCCGAGCCTGTTCGGGACCGCGTTCTACATCTTCCTGCTGCGACAGTTCATGCGCGGCGTCCCACGCGAGCTGATCGAGGCGGCGCAGCTTGAAGGCGCCAGTTGGGGGCGGGTGTTCTGGACGGTCGTCCTGCCGCTCGTCCGCCCGGCGCTGCTGACCGTCGCGCTGTTCCAGACGCTCGCCTCGTGGAACGACTTCCTCAACCCACTCATCTACCTGCACCGGCAGCAGCAGATGACGCTGACGCTCGGGCTGCAGTCGTTCGTCTCGGCCCACGCGACCGAATGGGGTCCGCTGATGGCCGCGACCGTGCTGATGCTCGCCCCGGTCGTCGCGCTGTTCTTCCTCGCCCAGCGAACCCTCGTTCGCGGCGTCACCTTCGACGGATTAAAAGACTGAGCCGATGACCCGTTATCGACTGGTTTCGCTGCTGCTGACCCTCGCCGCCGGAT
This sequence comes from Bacteroidota bacterium, assembly GCA_038233775.1. GTDB lineage: Bacteria > Bacteroidota > JBBSVG01 > JBBSVG01 > JBBSVG01 > JBBSVG01. Next base: position 9,673 of record JBBSVG010000033.1, read on the forward strand.
GCGCCGCGCCGCCGCAGGCGACCCGACTGTCGCCGCCGGTTCCGACCGTCCAGGCGACGCCACCGAGCGCTCCGACGATCCCCGACTCGGCCGCACATTTCTCGCTCGCTACGACGAATCCCGGCGGCAACGGCTTCCCCGGCGGTCGCGGCGCCGACCAAGTTGTGGCGTATGACAGCCGTTATGGCACAATGACCCACACGAACTCGTATGGCGTCGAAGCGGTCGTGCGCGGGGGACGGGTCGAGGCGCTCGGCGGGAACAACCGGGCGATTCCGGCCGACGGCTTCGTTCTGTCCGGTCACGGCGCGGGCAAGTCGTGGCTGCTCGGCCACGCCGTCGTCGGGGCGCGAATCGAGCTGCGCGACGGAACCGTCCGCGCCTGGCGCGACGGACTGACCGGGTTGACCGCGCTGGCCGTCGAGCTGCCGCTGCTTCGCGCCGCCGCGACGGATCAACCGGCGTTGCTTGGTCGGGTCGATTCGTTGGCGGCAGCCGTTGCAGCCCTGCGGGCAAGCGGGACGGCGACCGAGGCCCAGTCGGCCCAACTCGACCGGACTGCAACCGAACTGGCGTTTCGGGCGGCGCCGTCACCGGCCGTCGAGGGGCGCGGCGTTTGGCATCGGCCGACCGAGACGACGCCCGAGGCGATTCGGGCCACGCTTGACCGGTTGCAGCGGGCCGGATTCAACCTGCTGTTTCTCGAATCGATCTGGGGCGGCCACGCGATCTACCCGTCGCAGATTCTGCCGCAGAACCCGACCTTTCGCGGGTTCGATCCGCTAAGTGTCTGGGTTGCTGAATCA
>JBBSVG010000034.1:0-10416 GCA_038233775.1 Bacteroidota bacterium
ACGGGTTCGGGCTGTTCTGTTGCAGCGAGAAGCCGACCGGCCGCGCAGTCGGGAAACCGGCGACGGCGGTCGGGACGAAGCCGACGAAATCAGCGTTGGTCCCCGGAACGATCTTGTAATTCGAGAACGAGAAGTACAGGATGCCGGTGACCGAAGCGAACCGGTCGCCCTTCTGCACGACGCGGAAATCCTTCGTCCGGTTGGTGTCCGGGATGATGAAGCCCGTCGTCTGCGCCGGATCGAATACGTTGTAGGTCAGGTAGCGGACGTTCGTCGATGCAATGTTGTTCGACCGCTTGCCGGTCAGCACACGGGCACCGGTCGGCGAATCGGCCGAGGCGGCCAGCGCGAACTCACCGAAGTTGCTCGTCGGCCCGTCGGCGTTGACGTTGTTGACGAACACGTTGCGGACTTCGACTCGCATCGACTCGTACCGCTCCAGATCGGCCGGCCGCTGGCTGGCGATCAGAGCCGGATCAAGCACGACCGGCGTGATCGTCGGCGCTGCCGCAGTCAAGCGGGTGATGGCGCTCGGCGCGATCCGAGTGAAGGAGTTGCTCTCGCCAACGGTCCCATCGACCGAGATGTAATCGCCCTTCTTGTAGATGCCAAGCCCGGTGCCGAACAGGTAGATGCCCGAATAGGTCTCGTTGCCCGACTGGATGAACGTCTGCCCGGTCGAGTCGGCATCGGCGGTGACCACACCCTTGATTCCGGTGACCTGTGCGCCGACGAAGCCGGGGTAGCCGTCTGCGTTGAGCGAGAACTGGAGGTCCCGAATCGTCAACTCGCCCGGCGCCTTGACGATGGTGAAGCCCGTGCCCCGGCTGGTGTCGGGGGCGACCCGCGTGTTACCGTCGTTGTCCGTCGCGGCGATGTAGTAGGCGACGAGCGAGCCGGCCGGTTGGGCCGGGATCGTTCCGGTGAACAGCGTGTCACTGGCGACCGTCATCGGAACCGACTGGACGTTGCTGAGGATCGTCAGACGGTTGTTGTCGTAAGTGATCGGCTGGACCGCATAGTAGAGCCGGGCCGAGGTGACCGAGCCGCCCGGATCTTTGGCGATGGCCGAGACGTTGAACGCTTGGTTCGGTAGCGGGATCTGCGGCGCGAGGCGGATCGTCGTGATCACCGGCAGGCCGGCCGCAATGCGGAACGAGCCGTCCTTGTCGTTCAGCGGCGAGAAGACGAACCCGGCGGTCCCGTTGAAGATGTAGCCCCGGATGTACGACAACTGGGCACCGTTGGTCGGGAACTTTGCTGCCGAGTCACGGTAGGCCGTTGACCGGTTGTAGAGGCTCAACTGGTAGCCATCGTTGTCCTGAATGAAGGTGTTGCCCTGGGCATCGACGGTCACCTTCAACCCATCGGCGTCGCCGATCTCAACGTAGGCCGTCTCGTACTGTTCGCCGCCGGGGATGTTGTTGTTGACGCCCGGCGAAAAAGGCGTGGTGTCGAAATCGCGAAGACGCACCTTGATCGGCGGTGGGAAGCCGTCGGGACCGGCGTTGACCGCCGGGCCGGAGTTCTCGTACTGGAACAGCGGCTGGTTTGGGCCGGCCGCCTTCGTGATAGCGATCAATTCGGTCAGCTTGTTCGGGCTCGCGTTGCCGGTGCCACCGTACTCATCGACCCTGCCGAGGACGACGACCGAGTCGCCGGGCTGGAACTGCTGGATGCCGGTCGCCTCGACGGTGCCACCGACCTTGAACTGGAGCACGGTGATTTCGCTGAACGGACCGCCGTAGGGCAGGGTCGCGTCGCGCAGGATGACTTCCGTGTAGGAGAACGTCGCGCCCTGCTTGTTCGCCCAGCTCGTCACGATCCCGCGTACCCGGAGCGTGTCGGCTGTGTTCGCCGGCTTGCGGGCAAACAGCGACGAGTCGCGTCCGGCGGCAATCCGCTCCGGGCCGGGGTTCTGGATCGTATGGATGTCCACCAGCGGGAAGCGGGTGGGAAGCTGGGCCTGCGCCGACCCGGCGAAGCCGAGCGCAACGGCTGCGGCGCCGAGTGCGGATACTAAATGGTTGCGAAGAAGTCGCATGATGCTCTCCGAAGAAAGGGTGATGAAAGGCCAATGCCCGATTCAGGTGCGCCGGTTTGCGTGATCCAACCGCTCCCCGACGCCGTTGCTACTTGACGATCAGAAACTTGCCCCGCTGGATATCGCCGGTGTCCGAGTCCTTGACGGTGAACAGATACAACCCGGTGGCGATGGCTTGGCCGTTCGCGCTCAACAGATCCCATGCGTGTTCGCCGCCGGAGAAGCGAGTCCGCTCGTCGGTCGTCGTGCGCGGATCGTCCTGCGAGCCGTACGTCCGGTACCAACTGATGTCGCGGCCGTCGTACGTCTCGGCCTGATGGTCCAGTTCCTTCACCAGATCACCGGCAAGCGTGTAGATGCGGATCGACGCGTGGGCCGGCAGGTGGTTGAAGACGATCTTCCGCGTGCTCTCGCCCGGTCCGTCCCACGCGGCGTGGGCATAATAAGGGTTCGGATAGACGCCGACCGTCATGGCACCGGCGGCGCTGCCGGTCGGCGGCGTACCGGGCACGACTCGGGCCAACGTCGAGAAGCGGCTCGACTCGAGCGAGGTCAGTCCCTGCCGGGGGTCGCCCTTGTCGAAGGCGATCACGGCCAGCGTGTACTGCCAGCCGTTGAGCAGGTTGTTGATCTCTTCTTTATAGATGTAGCGCGTCGTGTCGCCGACGAAACCGAGCTGGGCGCCGGTGATCGGCTGGGCCAGCGCGACCGGCAGTCCCGCGTCCAACCCGATCTGATCGCCCGGCTTGTCGTACTCGCGGACCAAGACGAGGTCGCGCGAGATGTTCTGACCGGCGCGAAGCTCGGCGCCGGGATCGGTCCGATAGATCCGGTAGCCCTCGAAATCCTGCTCGCTGGACAGCGGATCGACCGACGCTTCGGCCCGACGGTCGAAGTAGAGCGTCACCTTCTTGTCACCGGGGATGACCCGGACGCGGGGTGCATCGGGCGGCGACGGCAGCGTGTAGCGCTCGATCTGCCCGTCCCCGTTGCGGTCCTCACCGGCGTCGAGGACGCCGTTGCCGTTGCGGTCCTCGCCATTATAAGCCCGCTGCGGCCACGACGCGTTGCGCGCCAGTTGCAAGAGCGTCCCGTCGGGGTAGCTCGGACCGATTTTCGGCTGATCGGCGAAGACGATGGCGAAGGCGACCTTGACCGTCTCGCCGGGCTTGATCTCGGGCAGCGCCCCGATGGCGACCAGAATCGTCCGGTTCGACGGCTGGCGAAGCTGGGCGCGGAACCGCTCGGGCAACGTCGTCTTCATCCGCTCGTAGCGGTCGCGGTCGTTGGCCGGGACGCCGAGATCCGGGTCGGTCAGGTTGCCGAACTGCCAGGTGCGAAACGAGAAGCTCGTCCCGTTTGGCTGCGCCGGGTTCTGGATGCCGATGCCAAAGGCGCGGTCGCGGTACGTCCCGCCGAGCGGTCGGACGCCAACAGCCGAGCGGGCCGAGTTCGACAGGTTGCCGTTGTACTCAAACCCGGTCGCAATCGAATCGATCACGCCGTTCGATCCATCGGCGAAGAAAGCGGCGCCGGCCGGATTCTGCTCGAGCACGTTCTTGACCACCGGATCGGTCCACGAGCCCAAATAGACGTTGTTCCACGTCGAACTCGACCGGTTGGTGATCGTGTAGTTGAAGATGACGAAGAAGTCGGCGAAGGCGTAGTTGTAGGCGTAGGTTTCCAGGTGAACCGAGGCGCCGAGCGGCGTGTGGTTCGGGATCGGGATCGTCGTGCCCGGCCGCCTCGTGGCCGAGTCGGAGAAGTCGATCAGGAAATCCTGCTGGCTGATGGCCGTCGGCGTAAAGAACGGCGAATCGGTCAAGCTGGAGCGCTCGACGATGGGCGTCGTCGAGGTGAACTCGTAGCCCTGATCGGTCGGCGTGTAACCGTTCGGGTCATCGACTGCGGCCGTCGTGACGAGCGGTGTGCCGTTGACCTCGGCGCCGATCCACAGCCCGCCGTCGAAGATGTGCTCGACCTTCGACCGGATCGGGTACTCCGCCGACGGGTTGCCCTTCAATTGGTAATCGCCGGTAAAGGCGTTGCCGTAGGTGCCGATGTTCGAGATCGTCAGCCCGACGTTGCCGACGGTCGTGACGCGCTCTTCATAGGTGCCACGGGTGGTCTGACCGAGGCTCGCTTGGGGCGCGACGAGCACGAGACCCGTCAGCAGGGCGGCGGCGAGCAGCGTCGGCCGGGCGACGGTCGGGCGAAAGCGGGGGAGGAGGCGCAAGGGGCGAACGTTCGGGACTGGAGCGTGCGTTTCGTCGGTCAGCAGCCGGGCGGACTTCGGTGTCCGCTTTCATCAGGCTGCGCGACCCACAGCGGATCGGGACTGGAGGGCGGTAAGTTAGAGAGAACAGAGCCGTAAAGCAATCGCTCGTTCCCCCGTGTCGCCCTTTGGCTTAGCGCATTCCGCCCGATCCGTCGCGTTAGCTGGTTAAGTTCGTGTAACATGCCACCGGAGGCGTTCTGAGACGCAGGCCGACAGACTTTTTTCAGGCGTTACCGTTACGCCACACCGCGCTACGGGCGGCGACCGTGCTCATCTGCTGCGCCGCGCTCGGTTCGCCCCGACCCGCAGCGGCGCAAGGCCGACCGCTGACGAAGCCGCGTGCGGCGGCGCTTGCGTTCAAGGCGGTTCAGGCGTTTTTGCCCGGTATCGTCGTGCAGAACGAGGCCGGTAGCTATCTGGTCGGGATGACGCGCGAGTGGCCGTTCGCCTTCGGCGCGAGTGGTCGGCACCTGATCGGCGTCGAGTACACCTACCTGCCGGCGCGGCGGCTGGGCCACCTCGTCCATCTGGGCTACAAGTTCGATATCCCGCTCTCCTTCGATACGACGGCTGTCATCTTCGACGGCGGCATCGGCGTCCAACCGGGGCTGACGATGTTCACCGACTTCGGCGATTACGGCTTCGCGCCCGAGGTATCGATCTTCTACTCGCTGTTCAAACGCGGCCCTCGCGCCTACGCCCGTTACCGATTCAACGTCTGGGTGTCGCAACCGGCGCTCGGGTTTCAGGATCTCTCTGCCGGTCTCTCGCTGCCGCTGTAGGCGCCGCCCGTGCCGCGCCGTCGTATCTTCCCGACTGCGTCCCGCTTCCGTTCAACCTCCGATTTTCGCGTTCATGACCCCGCACGTCTCGATCTCCGATCTTGCCCAACACGTCGGCCAAACGGTCACGCTCAAAGGCTGGCTCTACAACAGCCGCTCTTCCGGCAAGCTCCGCTTCCTGCTCATCCGCGACGGCTCCGGCTTGTGTCAATGCGTGGTGTTTAAAAAGGACGTTTCCGAAGACACCTTCGCGGCGGCCGACGCGCTGACGCAGGAATCGAGCGTCGAAGTCACGGGCACCGTTCGGGCGGAACCGCGCTCGCCGGGCGGCTACGAACTCGGCGTCAGCGAGGTCCAGACGATTCACCTGTCGCACGACTTCCCGATCACGCCCAAAGAGCACGGCGTCGAGTTTCTGGCCGACCGGCGTCACCTGTGGATTCGCTCCAGCCGCCAACAGGCGATTCTTCGGGTCCGCCACACGCTGATGAAGGCGATCCACGACTTCTTTGACAGTCGCGGGTTTCTCCGGTTCGACGCGCCGATCTTCACGCCAGCCGCCTGCGAGGGGACTTCGACGCTGTTCGAGACGCCGTATTTCGACGAAGGTTCGGCGTATCTGACCCAATCCGGCCAGCTCTACGGCGAGGCCGGGGCGCTGGCTTTCGGAAAGGTCTATGTGTTCGGACCCGTTTTTCGCGCCGAGAAATCGAAGACGCGGAAGCACCTGACCGAGTTCTGGATGGTCGAGCCGGAGGTCGCGTTCTGCGATCTGGAGCAGGATATGGATCTGATGGAGGAGTTTTTAGAGCATCTCGTCCAAACCTGTCTGCGCGAGCGGCGGCCCGAACTCGAGCTGCTGGAGCGCGACATCGCGGCGCTCGAACAGGTCCAGCGCCCGTTCCCGCGCATCCATTACGACGAAGCGGTTCGGCTGCTCAACGAAGAACTCGGCGAGCCGATGACGTGGGGCGATGATTTCGGCGCGCCGCACGAGACGGCGCTCGGCAACCACTTCGCGCCGCGCCCGGTCATGATCCACGACTGGCCGGTTGAGGTCAAGGCGTTCTATTTCAAGCGCACCGCCGACGGTAAGTACGCTCGTGGCTGCGACGTGATCGCGCCGGAAGGGTTCGGCGAGATCATCGGCGGCGGTCAGCGCGAGGACGATTACGACGCGCTCTTGGCCCGGATCGAGGAGCACAAGCTGCCGCGCGAGGCGTTCGACTGGTATCTCGACCTGCGGAAGTACGGCTCGGTGCCGCACGCAGGGTTCGGGCTGGGCGTCGAGCGGACCGTTGCCTACATCTGCGGCATCCCTCACGTCCGGGAAACGCTGCCGTTCCCCCGAATGATGGGTCGCCTGACCCCTTGAATGGATTTTAAAATGTTCCTCGGACTCAAGACGACGATCTATCGGGTGCCGAATCTCGCCAGCGCCCGTGCGTGGTTCACCGACCTGCTCGGCGTGGACCCGTATTTCGACGAACCGTTCTACGTCGGCTTCGACGTGTCCGGTAGCGAACTTGGGCTGATCCCGATTGAAGACGACGGCGGCCCCGAGACGCTGACCTACTGGCGTGTCGCCGACATCGATGCGGCCGTCGCTTCGATGACCGCACAAGGCGCGACGGTGCGCGAACTGGTGACCGATGTCGGCGGCGGGATTCGGGTCGCGATGGTCGTCGCCCCGGCTGGCGTCTCGGTCGGCGTCATCCAGATGCCCGACGCGCCCGCCACCGCGCCCGACGTCGTCCCGTGACGGCCCGATCCGCCGCGTCGAACCGCTTTTCCGCTTCTTAACCGACTCCCGACGATGGGCAAGCTCCAACTGGACAGCCTTGAGATTCGCAACTTCCGCGCGTTCCGCCACCTGCGGATCGAGAAGCTCGGCCGTGTGAACCTGATCGTCGGCAAGAACAGCGTCGGCAAATCGTCCCTGCTCGAAGCGCTGTCGATTTACGCAAACCAGGGCAGTCCGAGGGCGATTGAGCGCTTGCTCATCCGCCGAAACGAGTTGAGCCCGCGCCGCGACCGATCCAACGCTGAGTTTCAGGAGATCGACGCGCGCGTCGAAGCATTCACACACCTTTTCTGGAACCGCTCGTCTCAAAAAAGTTCAGACATAAATATCGAAATCGGCGACGCGGGTAAACATGCTTCGCTGAAGATCGTGTTGGAAGATGCCGACCCCGTAGAGAGCGAGCCACATCAACGGGGGGGAGAGGTTCAGACGGTTCACCGTCAAACGGTCGGGGTTCCGGTTTTGAAAGCCGATTTCGGTCGGGATTTGAAAGTGTACCAACTGGACCGGATTGCCTTTGATGGTTCGGTCCTGATTCACAGCGAACTGATTGGTCCTTACACCGATAATCAGAAGGAAATCGAACCTCTTTGGGATAAGCTGTTTTTGACGGATGAGGCGGATGAAGTGATTCGGTCGATGCGGTTGATCGCGCCGAAAATCCAGCGCGTGTCTTACGTCGGGCTCAACGGTTCGATGAATCGGGTGCCGATGGCGAAGCTGTCGGGCGCCGATAAGCCGGTCACGCTGAAGAGTCTGGGCGAGGGCGTCGTCCGCATGTTTGAACTGGCGACCGCGCTCGCCAGCGTCGCCGGTGGCTGGTTGCTGATCGACGAGATTGAAACCGGGCTGCACTACTCGGTGCTGACGGACGTGTGGCGCTTCATCTTCCAGACGGCGCACCGGCTGAACGTCCAAGTCTTCGCCACGACCCACAGTTGGGACTGCATCGAGGCGTTCCAAGAAGCCGCGAAAGAGGACGAGCACGAAGAAGCCATGCTCATCCGGCTGGAGAACCGCAAAGGCGACGGAGAAGTCCGCAGCCGGGGCTACAGCGAGAGCCAGTTGGAGACGGCCACCCGCGAACGATTCGAGGTTCGCTGATATGGCTGGCAATAGGGTGCCGCGAATCTTGCTGGTCGAAGTCTCGGACGATAAGTTCGTCATTGCGAACCTTTGGGAATGTCGTGGTGGTCCCAAGCTGTTGTTCGATGTCTGAGATATGAAGGGGATGTCGTCGCTACCCTAGCTGCTGGATTTCTTCTTCGATCCCAACGAGATAGACACCTCATGGCTCAAACAGCTTGGGATCGTTTTGGACTCCAACGGTGATCCCGTCGCCCGCTGGAAGCAACTCGCCGCCGCCCTCGCCTTCTACGATTATATACTTCCTGATGCGCCGCTTGCTGAAGGCGTGATTCTCTCGCCCGCAGATCGGCCGACATTGGGCGTTTGGATGATGCCGGACAACGTCCGCCCCGGCGCACTGGAGCATCTGCTGTTCGGAATGAAACCCGATGCCGACGATCTTTGGCCGCTGGCCGAGCAAGCGGTGGCCGGGATTCCAAAAGACAAACGGCGCTTCAAACCGCAGCACGAGTTGAAAGCCGTCGTTCGCACTTGGCTCGCGTGGCAGGAAACGCCCGGCTTGCCGCCCGGTGAAGCCGTCAAGCGCGACATGCTGAATCCGAATGCCCTTGCCGCGACCCCATTGATGGATTGGCTGCTCCGACTTTTCCCGACCGACGCATGATGACACGACTTCTGTTGGGTGCAACGCTCGTTCTTCTCTCGGCGGGCGAGGCGGCGGCGCAGACGCGGGCGGGGCGGTGGGATGTGTCGCTGGCCGTCGGCTACACGAGGCTGTCGCTGCTGGACGTGAACGATGGGGCGTACAACCAGCAGCTTGCGTCCGAGCGGATCGCTGGATTCAGCTTGCCGCCGTGGCAGGAGATTCACGGGACGACGGTCTTCGCCGGCCGCGTGTTCTACCGGGCCGAGCGCGACGTTCATTATGGGCTCGAACTCGACGGCTGGCGGCTGACCGGCGAGATCGGGTCGGAAAAGCCCGGCGAGCGGTTCGTCCAGAAGCGGACGCTCGGCGGACTGGAGGGGCGTGCGCTGCTCTGGTTGGGTCGGCGGTTGGCCGGTGGCCCGACCGGATCGGTCACAGTCGGTGCCGGGTTGGGTCGGGTTACGGCCAATATTCTCAACGTCCGCGATTTCAGCAACGCTCGGGACGCCGGGACGGCGCTCGAAGGCTCGGGCGAGTTCAGCGGGGTCTATCTGACCGGCAGCGTCGATCTCGGGCTGTCGGTCCCGCTCGTTGGTCCGCTGTCGGCGGTGGTTCAGGCGGGCTATGTCTATGGCAACGCTGGCTCGATCAGCGGCCGGTCGCGGACCGATCTGACGCCGGAGCACGACGACGAGAGCACCTCCGAGGTCAACCTCTCTGGGTGGCGGGCGACGGGCGGGCTGAATTATACCTTCTGAGCGCGGCCTCGAAAGTTTCCAATATGTACGATCTCGGCCAGTTCGGCTTCAGCGACACGATGGGCCTGCGGGGCGAGCTGCGCGACGTTTTTGCCCAGCGCGAACCGGCGACCATCGAGGCCGGGGCCGAGCGATTGGTCCGCCTGTTCCACCGCGAACTGGTCGATGCTGACGGGCGCCCGGCCTGCGCGCTGGTCCGGCTCTACAAGACGCACCCGTTCGCCGAGTTGGACGACGACCTGAAAGCGTTCGTGCTGGCCCAGTCGCCGGAGGCGGGCACGGTCGAGGATCTGCGCTGCATGGTGCTTGTCGCCACGGCCGGCGAGGAACTGGACTGGAACGACCGGCGTCTGTCGAAGGGGCACCGGGCGATCCCGCTCAACAGCGCCGAAGCGGTCCAAGCGGCGCCGATGGTGGCGGGCTTGATCCAGAATCTGGGTGGCGACATCGCGACGGTCGTCCAGCCGACGCCGTTTCTGCTGCTCGATCTCCGCAGCCGAACCGAGGTCGCCAACCGGGTGCAGAGCGTCTTCTTCGTACCGACGGCCCTCGGCAGCCCCTACATCCCGGCGCAGGACGGGTTCGTCAAACCGTATGGCATCTGCTCGGTGCTCGGCTTCGGCGGACTGCTCTCGACCGGCGATTTGGTCGCGATGATCCTGTTTTCCCGCGTCCCGATTTCGAAAGCGACCGCCGATCACTTCAACATCATCAGCCTAAACTTCAAGCTGGCGATGCTGACGCTGGCCCGCAAGCCGCTGTTTGGTCCAGATTAGCGGGCCAGCACCTCGACCGCGTCGCCCGGCCGAACCTCGCCCTCAACCAGCACTTTGGCGTAGAGTCGACTCCAGCCGGGGTGCGTCTTGTGCGAGACGCGGGTGAACTTCCGGTTGGTGAATGAGCCAGCGATGGTCTTGCACGGCGGACACGGCCGCGTGATCTCGATTTCCGCCGCGCCGATCCGCAGCCGGTCGCCGGGCTGAATTCGGCCGAAATCGATTCCGGCGACGGTCAG
>JBBSVG010000035.1:0-10119 GCA_038233775.1 Bacteroidota bacterium
CCGCCCGAGCCGTCGCCCGCCGTGCTGCGCTACACCCGCCGCGCCCTGACCGGCCACCTCGCCGCGCTGCTGGGTCGCCTCGACCAGGTTCCGTGAGAAGTCCCAAGTTGTGACATAAAAGGGCGTCCGGGCGGTGGCTCGGGCGCCCTTTGTCATGCCAGACAGCGACGGTCAGCCGCTGATGAGTCGGGCCAATGTGTACGCGGCGGCGGCGGCGAGGCCACCGACGAGCACCGTCTGGCCCATGCTCCTGACCGCTGAGGCGCCGGTGAAGCGGCCCTTCACATAGCCGAACACCGCCAGCGCAATCAGCGTCACGACGACCGAGACGACGAGCGCACGTTCGGCCGACGGCATCAGCAGGTACGGCGCGAGCGGGATCATCCCACCGGCGATGTACGAGCCGGCGATGGTCAGCGCGCTGCGCAGCGCCCGGCGCGGATCGGGCCGCTCGAGCCCGAGTTCGAACCGCATCATGAACTCAACGTAGGCATCCGGCTTCGTCTCCAGCCGCGCGACGATGCGGTTGCTCTCGTCCTCGGTCAGCCCGTAGGCTTGCAGAATCTCCGAGACTTCGGCCGCCTCGGCTTCGGGTTTCTCGACGACCTCTCTTTCTTCGCGCAATCGCTCGGCGGCGTAGTGCTCTCGGTCGCCGCGAGCGGCCAAGTAGCCGCCGAGGCCCATTGCGATGGAGCCGGCGGCGATCTCGGCCAGTCCCGCGACGACGATCAGGTGGTTTCCCTGTGCGGTGGCCGCGACGGCGCCGCTGAGTCCGGCGGCCAGCGCGAACGGGACCGTCAACCCGTCGGCCATGCCGATGACGACATCACGCAGCGCCTCGGGTGCCGCGAAATGGTGCTCAACGTGTGGTGTAATGGGCATCGGTGATCGGGGTTAGGGGCGTTCGGCCGGTTGTGGGGAAGCGGCGGCACGGGTCGGCGCGGTGCCTAAGTGCGCCGTCCACGCGAGCATCCCGGAGGCGACGACACCGAGCACAAGCGCGATGCGGAGCGCCCAAACGGTCCGGTTCGGCGCGGTCGAGACGCGGTCACCATCGGTCGCGGTCCGGTTGGGGAGGAACAGCGCCACAAGCGCCACGAGTCCAGCCAGACCCGTCACGATGAGCGCTTGTGTCGCCGCACCGGCGTGGGCGCCGATGTCGGCTCGGCGCACGTCGGGGAAGTTCTCGACGATCTCGTGGGCGCCGTGACCGGTCAGATACGATGCGCCAGCGGCCAGCATCCCGATCACCAAGAGGATGAGCGCGGCCCGCTCGACTTCGGTGCTGCGGCGGAGCATCCCGTAGCCGAGCAACAGCGTCGCGATGGGGATGGCGATGACCGGGACGTGGTTGACGAGCAGGTGCGTCTGGGCAGCGTTCATGGACTCGGGTTCGGTGGACAGGGACCGCTGGGCAACAGGGCGCTGCGTCGGTTTCGTTCTCTCGCGGTGGCGCGACCCTACTTCGCCAGCAGCACGCGGCCGGTGGCGGTGACGCGCTCGCCGGAGCCGAGCCCGACGGCGGTCAACCGCACCAGATAGGCGCCCGAGGGCAACCCGCTCGCGTCGAACGTCGCGGTGGACGAACCGGCCGGTCGGGTTTCGTCAACCAGCGTGCGGACGCGCTGGCCGAGCACGTCGAACACGTCGAGCCGAACGTGGCTGACGGTCGAGAGTTGATAGCGGATCGCGGTCGTCGGGTTGAACGGGTTCGGCGCGGCGGGCAGGAGCGCGAAGCCGGTCGGCGCGCCGGTCGGGGTGCGGCCGACGGCGACGGCCTTGTGCTGGTTGAGCAAGGCGATGACGGCGTTGCTGCGAAGCTCGGTGATGGCGATGTCGAGATCGCCGTCGCCGTCAAGGTCGGCGACGACCACGCCTGACAATCCATGCTCGCTGCTGAACACGGTGTCCATGGCGTAGCTGCCGTCGGGTTGATGGCGGAACGTGTTCACATCGGCGCGGAGAAAGACCGTCTCCGGGGTGTTGGTAACGGCGAGGACGTAGCCGATGGTGACGATGTCGAGCGCACCGTCCCCGTCGAGATCACCGAGGGCGAGATCGGTCAACTGGGCATCGAGCTTGGGCAATCGATGGAGCGCGTAGAGGCTGTCTGGGAACGTGCGCTCGGGCGCTGGGTCGCGGAACAGGAGACTGACGTTCTGACCCTCGTTGTTGGCGACGGCGAGGTCGAGATCACCGTCCCCGTCGAGGTCACCGACGGCGAGGCTCGACGGCTGATCGCCAACATCGAATAAAAAGTGATCCCCGTAAGTGCCGTCCGAGCGTGCGAGCCAGACATCGACGGCACCGGAGCCGAAGAAATCGTCCACGCTGTTGGCGGTGGCAAGGTCGAGGCGTCCGTCGCCGTCGAGATCGGCGATGACCACCTTTCCAGGGTGTTTATAGATGCGGTCGATGAGTTGCTCGGTGTAGAGGCTGTCGCCGGGGTGCCGAAACAGCAGGCGCAACGTATTCTGGTAGGTTTGGGCAACGGCTAAGTCGGGCGTGCCGTCGCCATCGAGATCGCCCACGGCGATGCTGTACGCGGGATCGTCGAGCGTGGCGACTGTCCGCACCGTAAAGCTGCCGTCGGGTTGCCGCAGCAACTCGCTGATGCTGCCGGATGCGCCCCGGTCGTGAACGTTGGTGGTGACGAGGTCGAGATCGCCGTCGCCGTCGAGATCGCCGACCCCGAGGCCGACCGTTATAGCCAAGACCGTTTCGACGGTCTGCACGGCGTAGGTGCCGTCGGGTTGTCGCCGCAGAAGACTGACGGTGCCGGGGTTGAACGTCACGAGGTCGGTGCCGCCGTCGCCGTCGAGATCGGCTGTCAGCAGACCTTGCGGCGTACCGGTGATGGTGGCGATAGTCTGCGCGGTGAATGGCTGGGCGTGGGCCGGTCGGGCGAGCGCGGTGACGAGGGCAACGGCGGCGAGCAGGCGGGCAAGCAGTTTCACAGGAAACCTCATCGGGTGGTTATGAGGGGAAAACGGCTCGACCGACTCAGCCGAGGATGAGGAGTTTGGCGAACTTGAGCATCAGGTTCTTCTGGCCGACGGCGGGGAAGAACACGGTTGCCATCGCCGAGTCGCCTTTGCCGTCCACCCGGAGCACGCGGCCGTCGCCGAACTGCTCGTGGCGGACTTTCATGCCGGGCGCGAGGGCGACCCGTCCGGTCGGGGCGAGGTCGGGCGTCGGGGTGGCGTACTCGGGGTCGAGTTCGACGGTGCGCTCGCCTTTCTGCGGCTTCGGCGGCGCGGCGCGGCGAGCGGCGACCTTCTTCGGCGGACCGTCGGCGCGCCAGTAGTGCGGATCGGTCGAGCCGTAGGCACCGCCGTCGTCGTAACCATAAGCGCCGAGGGCGAACCGCTTGCGGGCAGGCGGTTCGAGAAAGCGGCCGGCTTCGTTGACGAGCACGGTCGGGTCGATCTCGTCCAAGAACCGGCTCTTGACGCCGTATTCCTGCTGCCCGTAGCGGTAGCGGCTCTTGGCGTGCGAGAGGAACAGCTTCCGCTCGGCCCGCGTGATGCCGACGTAGAGCAAGCGGCGTTCTTCCTCGAGTTCCTTCCGGTCCTGCGACGCCTTTTCAAGCGGAAACAGCTTCTCCTCCAATCCGGCGATGAAGACGATGGGGAACTCGAGCCCTTTGGCGGCGTGGAGCGTCATCAAGGTCACGTTGCTCTTGCTCTGATCGAGCGAGTCGATGTCGCTGACGAGCGAGACTTCTTCGAGAAACTGGCTCAGCGATGGGCTTTCGCCGGTGGTCGGGTCGGCCCGCGTGTCGGTGTATTCTTGCAGACCGTTGAGCAGTTCCTGAATGTTGTCCCAGCGGTTGTTCGCCTCGGCGGTGTTCTCGTCTTTGAGCGCCTTCAGCATCCCGGTTGCCTCGACGAGCGAACGGGCGACGGTCCCGGCGGGCTGCTGCTCGGCTTGCTCGCGGTGCTCGGCGATCATCCGGTAGAACTTCGTCAGGGTCGTTTTCTGTCGGGCGCCCAGACTGTCGATCTCGCCCAACCGTTCGAGCGCATCCATTAAGGAGAGGTTTCGCAGCGCGGCGTATTGCTGGACCTTGAGCAAGCTCGTGTCGCCAAGCCCGCGAGTGGGCAGGTTGATGACGCGCATGAACGCCTCGTCGTCTCGCGGGTTGACGGTCAGTTTCAGGTACGCGATCACGTCCTTGATCTCGCGCCGCTTGTAGAACGACGTGCCGCCGACCAGATGGTACGGGATGCCTTCGCGGCGAAGCGCGTCCTCAATGGCCCGAGACTGGGCGTTGGTCCGGTAGAGCACGGCGAACTCGCGCCACGAGTAGCCGCCTTGCAGATGCAGGCTTTTGGCCTTGCGTGCGATCCGCTCGCCCTCGTCGCGCTCGGAATCGGCCTCGACAAGGGTGACGTAATCGCCCTCGGGGTTGTCGGTCCAGAGGTTTTTGCTGATCTGATCCTTGTTGAGCTTGATGATCGAATCGGCGGCTTTGAGGATGCGCGCGGTGGAGCGGTAGTTCTGTTCCAGTCGAAAGGTTTTCGCCTCGGGATAATCCTTCTCGAACGCCAAGATGTTGCCGATGTCGGCTCCGCGAAAGGCGTAGATGCTCTGCGCGTCGTCGCCGACGATGCACAGGTTGCGGCTCTTGGCGGCGAGCAACTTGACGATGGCGTACTGCGCCCGGTTCGTGTCCTGATACTCATCGACGAGCAGATAGCGGAAGCGGGTCTGGTACTTCGCCAGCGTCTCGGGCGAGCCGGTGAACAGGTCGATGGGCTTCAAGATCAGGTCGTCGAAGTCCATCGCGTTCGACTGGCGGAGTCGGGCCTGATAGGCGGCATAGACCTGCGCGGTTTTCTCCTCCATCACGTCGGCGGCCAACCGGGCGTACTCGGCCGGGAAGATGAGCTGGTTTTTCGCGCCGGAGATCCGGTGGTGGATGGCGACGGGACTGAACGTCTGCGTCGAGATGCCGAGCCCGTCCATGACCAGCCGGATCAGCTTAACCTGATCCTCGCTGTCGAGGATCGAGAAGTTCTTCGCGTAGCCGATTTGCTCGGCCTCGACCCGAAGAATCCGGGCGAACACCGAGTGGAACGTCCCCATCCACAGCTTGTCGGCCTGCGGCTCGCCGATGAGGGTCGCAATCCGCGCCTTCATCTCCTTGGCGGCCTTGTTGGTGAAGGTCAGCGCCAGCACCTGCCACGGCGCGATGCCAAGTTCGCCGACCAGATGGGCGATCCGGTAGGTCAGCGTGCGGGTTTTGCCGGAGCCCGCGCCGGCGATAATCATCACCGGACCCTCCACCTGTTCGGCGGCGGCGCGCTGGGCGGGGTTGAGCTGGTCGAGGATGGACCGGGGCGGGTCCGACGGGTCGAGGGCGAAGGTTTTGGTCATGGGCTGAAGATAACGCCGGGGGGTTGGCTGTCGGTTAAGCGATGCGTGATGAGCGAGGAGCGATGGAAAGACGGACGTCGGGTCGCTCACGGCGGGTGAATGCGGGGGGCGGTGTCTGGAAAACCTGAATCCTGTGAACGGGGCGTGTCTGGAAAACCTGAATTCTGCGAACGAGGTATTGATGTAAACGGATCGCTGCTTGGAGTTTATGCCAACGGAACAGTATTTGGGATTCGCCTCTTTCCCATCTCGATCTCCCCTTCCCCCTCAACGCCCTGAGGTTGCCCATGAAAGCGCTTGCTTCTGCCTTCGCCACGCTGGCCCTCACCTCTATGGGTGGTCTTGCCCTGGCCCAGCCCAATCCGGCCGACCCCGCGCTCCAGCTCTGGCTCCGCGCCGATGCGGCCGTCACCACCGACGGTGCGAACGGCGTCAGCGTCTGGGGCGACCAATCCGGGAAGGGTGCCGCGCTGCGGAACGCCACCCAGGCGACCGCTTCGAGCCGACCGCTGCGGGTCGCAAACGGGCTGAACGGGCTGCCGGTGCTCCGCTTCGACGGGGCGAACGATTACCTCACGGAGCCGGTGCCGCTGTCAGGCCCGATGTCGGTCTTCATCGTTTACCAGCCGGACATCGCGCCCGGCACCTCAGGCTCGCTAGCGACCCTGAAAGGGCAGACGGGGCTGTTCAGCGAGTGGGCCGTCACAAACGGGATCGGTGGGTACACGAGCAACGGCTTTCTCCACGACTACGTCAACCCAGGCGGCGATGGGGCGTCGGTCGGGCTGAACCAGCCGTACGACGCGAATCCCCACGTTTTCTCGGTGACGTACAACGGGGGGACGAACAGCAATCCGGCCTCCTACACCGGGGCTCGGGACGGCGTCGGCACGGTTGTCCCCTCCGGTAACTTCGGTCGGCTGCCGAATGACATCGGCGCCATCGGCGGTCGGCCGGTGCAGGGCATCGCGTTCTTCACCGGTGACATCGCCGAGTTCATCGTCTATAACACCGTGCTCGACGCGGCACAGCGGCAGGGCATCGGGGCGTATCTGGCGCAGAAGTACGCCATCGCCTCGGCCGACACGCCGTTGCCGGTGGAGTTGCAGAGCGTCATCGGTCAGAGCCGCGACGGGTCGGTTGAGCTGTCGTGGCGCACGGCCACCGAACGGGACAATGCTGGCTTCACCCTGTTGCGCGACGGGCAGTCGCTGGCGAGCTACCGGACGGCGCCGGGGCTGATCGGGGGTGGCACCACCACGACGACCCGGCTGTACCGCTACACCGACCAGACGGTGCAGGTGGGTCGGACTTACCGCTACGCACTCGGTAGCATCGATCTGACCGGCATGGTCCACCAATACCCGCAGTCGGTTCTGGTGACGGTCGAGGGGCGTGCGGAGACTTCGCCTTTCGCTACGCCGACCGAGTTCCGGCTTGTCGGGGCGAGCCCGAACCCGTTTAACCCATCCACCAGCCTGCGGTTCGACCTGCCCGAAGCGGCGACGGTGTCGGTTCAGGTTTACAACGGACTCGGACAACTCGTTGCGAGCCCGGTTCAGGGGATCGCCTACGAGGCCGGGGCCGGGTCGAGCGCGACGGTCGACGGGTCGGCGCTGGCGTCGGGCGTGTACCTCGTCCGGTTCTCCGCCGCCGGGACATCGGGGCGGGTTTACACCGCGAGTCGGCGGGTGCTGCTGGCGCGATGAGCGGTCGGTGTGCCGGGCGCCATCCGCTGCTCTGAGGAGGATCGGTGTGGGAATCGACCGCCGGCGTCGTATCTTTACCGCCTACGACTCCCGCATGGAACCGTGTGGCTTCGGCCCGCGCCGTGTCCGGCGGACAACACCGGTCAACCCCAAGCATCCCTGACCTATGCCATTTCAACGGAAAGAGCGCCCGGCCCAGCGCCAGCGGCAGACCCGCGTGCGGCGCAACCCGCTGCTCGAGCTGAAGATCGATTACATCGATTACAAGAACATCCGGCTGCTGAGCCGCTTCATCAACGAGCAGGGCAAGATCCTGCCGCGCCGGATCACCGGCCTGACCGCCGGTCAGCAGCGGATGCTGACGACGGCGATCAAGCGCGCCCGGCATCTGGCCTACGTCCCCTACGTCGGCGACGCCGTCCGGTAGGCTGCGGACTCCGGTTCGATCTTCTCAAAACGGCTTCGGGCAAACACCCGAGGCCGTTTTGTTTCCCGCCCTTTCCGCCTCGTCATGTCCGACGCCGGTTTCCCGATCCCGCGCACGATCTTCATCGGCGACGTTCACGGCTGCGCGGCCGAACTCGCGCTCTTGCTCGGCCGGCTCCAACCGACCGCCGCCGACCGGTTGATCCAAGTCGGCGATCTGTTCACCAAAGGGCCGGACCCGGTCGGCGTCTGGGCGCTCGTCGAACAGCACCGGATCGAGCCGATTCTGGGCAACCACGACGAGTCGATGCGGGTGCTCTTGACCGGCGAACCGGGTCACGTCGGCCGCTCGGCTGAACGCGCGGTCGAGAAGCTGCGCTTAGGCGGTGTCAAGCGGAGTCGGCTGCGGGCGTTCCTCAACGCGCTGCCGCTGACGCTAACCGGAACGGCGCTCGCCGGACCGCACAGCGGACGTCGGTGGCGGACGGTTCATGCCGGGGTCGATCCGAGACGCGGCTTCTCGGGGACCGACCGCGAACAGCTCATCACGATGCGAAACGTCCCGGCGGCGCTCGACCGGGGCGCGGCGCGAGACGAGCTGCGCCACCGCTGGCACCGCCGCTGGTCGGGTGACGAGCTGATCGTCTTCGGCCACGATGCGGTCGGCGGATTGGTCGAGGCGCGGGACGGATCGGGGCGCCGGACGGCCGTCGGACTCGACTCGGGCTGCGTCTATGGTGGCCGGTTGAGCGCGTTCGTGCTCGAGACCGACGCCCTAATCCAGCAACCGGCGCTGGCGATCTATCAACCGGTTTAGCCTCTTGTTGGCGACTGTCGGGTTCCCCTGACGCCTGTCAGGTTTCCCCGACGCTTTGCCGTCTCCCCGACGGCGTGCCCCGCGTTCAGACGTTGTTTACGTCGATTTCGCTCGCGGCACGGGCATCGCAAAAGCATCTTCCAGACAGACCCGATGTGTCGGCTGAACCCGACACTCGGGCTGTGTTCCATCCCCCGCTCCCCTGAGCAAGGTCTCCCCATGCTTCGCACCGCACCCTCCCCGCCACGGCTCGCCCGCTGGTTCACGCCCTTTCTGCTGCTGCTGACGGCCTTCGGGTCGGCGCTGGCGCAGACGACCGTTCCAGCCGGCGATGTCACCACGACCACATGGACGACGGCAGGCAGCCCGTACCTCGTTCAGGGCGCCATCACCATCCCCGTCGGCAACACCCTGACGATTGATCCCGGTGTGGTGGTCAAGCTCTACTACCGGCCGACCGCGAACTACGTCGGTGGCTTCAACGCCATTCAGGTTGACGGCGCGCTCATCGCCAATGGAGCGGCCGGCGACTCGGTGATCTTCACGTCGATTCACGACAACACGGTCGGCGGCGTCGCGCCCGGCAGCAACGGCACGCCGACGCCCGGCTACTGGGGCCATCTGCAAGTTGGCACGACCGGTCAGATGACGCTGAACGGAACGGTTGTCCGCTACGGCGGCGCCGGCGGCAACTACGACGGAACGTATGCGCTGGTCGGCGTGGCGGCAGGCGGCCAGTTCACCGCAACGACGGCGACCTTGACCCAGTCGGCCAACTACGGGCTGAACAACAGCGGCTCGGCGACGATGACGGGCAGCACAGTGTCGAACGCGGGCAGCTACGGCATCACAGCCGACGGCGCGTTGTCGCTGACGAACACGGTGATCAGCACGACCGGCAATCGGGGGCTGAACGTGTCCAGCGGCGCCAACGCGGTCGTGCTGAGCAATGTGACGATCAGCGGGACGCAGCAATCGGGCGCGGTGATCGCCGGCTCGAACGTGTCGATCAACACGCTGGCTGTCTCAAACGCAAACATCGCTGGCGAGACCGCCGCGTTGGATGTCAGCGGCGCGACGCTGGTCGCCTACTCGGGCGTGACGATCACGGTCAACAATCAAGGCTACCCGGTGGCGGTGGCGGCGCAGCAAGTGGCACAGGTGGCGGCGGGGACGACGCTGAGCGGCGTCTCGGGCGCGATCACCAAGCGTCGGGCGTACTACCTGACCGGCGGCGCGGTGACGAGTTCGCAGACGTGGCCGGTGCTCGGTCAGGGCTACGGCTATTATGTCGCCGGGCAGACGACGATCAACTCGGGCGCGACGGTGACGGTGCCGAACGGGGTGCCGTTCATCAAGCTGTACTACCGGCCGACCGGCAACTACGTCAGCGGCTTCGATGGGATCAACGTGGCCGGGACGCTGACGGTCGGCAACACGATCATCACGTCGATCTACGACGATGCGGCCGGGTCGGACGACACCAACGGCGACGGGGCGACGGCGGTTAATCCGGGCTACTGGGGCAACATCAAAGTGGTAGCGACGGGCGTGCTGGCGCTGACGAACACGACGGTCCGCTACGGCGGCTCGGGCGGCAACTACGACGGGACGTATGCGCTGGTCGGCGTGGAGGTTGGCGGGCAGTTCACCGCGACGGCGGCGACGCTGACCCAATCGTCCAACAACGGGCTGGGCAACAGCGGCTCGGCAACGATGACGGGCAGCACGGTCTCGAACACCGGCGGCTACGGCATCCTCGACGTCGGCGCGTTGTCGCTGACG